>CAYGYP010000001.1:0-30737 GCA_964354115.1 uncultured Candidatus Bathyarchaeia archaeon
GAGATCGTGTTGAATTCGAAGGGAGTGCCTCCCGCTGCCCTGACCCCTACCTTTACAGCTTCGGCTATCTTCCTCAGACCAACATGGCCCGGCACAATCTCGTTCCACGAATTCACAACAGCGACCCAAGGCTTCCCAATTTCCTCTGTCGAAAGGCCTAAAGACCTCAGCAAGGACCGATGCGCCGTCCTCAAAACTCCTTTCTTGACATCATCACTTCTCATGTCTGTTTACTTCCTGATTTCGAAAAACAATGATGCGAAGAGCCCTTATATTCTTGTAGGACACCTTCTCGAGTTTTCAGGATTTTCAATACACCAAAAAAAGGGTCATGTAAGATGCAGTGGTATGATATCTATAATCTCGGAAGCTCGTGTGAACCGAAAAAGGCATATTTGAGGTTTAGCTCTTTAAAATAAAAACTCATCTTCGAAAAGGTGATACGATGAAGGTTCCGCGACCTGAACATCCGCGCCCAGATTTCGAGAGGACGGACTGGGTAAACCTTAACGGCGAATGGCAGTTCGAGATTGACGCAGGAAAAAGCGGGATTGAAAAGAGGTGGTCTGCTGGGAAAGAATTTTCAAAGACCATAATCGTCCCTTTCCCCCCGGAGAGTTCTTTCTCAGGCGTCAACAGTAAGGACTTTATGGAGTCGGTGTGGTACAGACGTTACTTCGATATTCCTGCCAACTGGCTGGACGAACGTGTTTTGCTGAATTTCGGAGCCGTCGACTACGAGGCAACCGTGTGGGTCAATGGTCAGCAAGTCTGTTTTCACAAGGGCGGATATACACCTTTTACGTGCGACATAAGCAGCGTGGCAAAAGACAAAGACAACGAGCTCGTAGTCCATGCGAAGGACGAGTGCCGAAGCGGATTGCAACCAACAGGAAAACAAAGCCATCGTTTACATTCCCACAGTTGCTTGTACACCCGTGTCACTGGCATCTGGCAGACTGTGTGGTTTGAACACGTCCCTCGACTCTACATCTCATCGTTCCGTTTGACTACTGACACATATAATGGAAGAGTCTATAATCAAGTCTTCGCTAAAGGTCAAATGGGGCAATACAACTTCTCCTTAACCGCATATGACGGAGACGAAAGTGTCGCAGAAGCCAACAGTTCATTTTTCACATCCCTAGCTGAAACAATGCTGGGTGTTCCGCATCCGAAGTTGTGGTCACCCGAAGACCCTCACCTATACGAGTTAAGGGTGAAACTGACTGACGAAAACGGAGCCGTCGACTCGGTCAAGTCCTATTTTGGCTTAAGAGATGCTCACTTGGACGGCAATCAGTTTCTGCTTAACAATAAAACCCGTTTCCTCAGGACAGTCCTGGATCAAGGATACTACCCTGAAGGAATCTACACGGCACCTTCAGACGAAGCTCTTAGGCGCGACATAGAAATCTCCAAAGCCATGGGATTCGACGGCGCGAGACTTCACCAGAAGGTCTTCGACCCCCGTTTCCTTTACTGGGCTGACAAACTCGGATACCTCGTGGTCAGCGAGTTCCCAGATTGGGGCGCTAACCTTCATAAAAGCCGTACGAGAGATGCGTTTCTCGACGAGTGGACTGAGGTCATAGGGCGTGATTTCAACCACCCATGCATCGTCATGTGGTTACCCTTCAACGAGAAGATATTCAACGTCGGAGATCCGCACGCGGACTTCATTAGAAGGGTAGTAAAACTGACCAAGATTCTCGACCCGACGAGACCTATAGTTGATTCAAGCGGGTACACCCATATTGAGACAGACGTCTACGACCTTCATGACTACGAACAAAACGTAGAGGTCTTCAGAGACCATTATATAAAGCTCAAGGCTCTTTGCGAGAAATCTACAAAGAAGCCTGTGACGATTGATTGGCGGAAAACACAGCCAAATCTGCAAATGAACACACCTTACAGGGGTCAGCCCATCATTGTAAGCGAGTATGGCGGAATCTGGTGGCATCCTAATGACGCGGACAAGGGCAGTTGGGGGTACGGCGAAAGACCGAAGACGCTTGAGGAGCTTATTAGTAGATACGAATTTTTGACAAAGACCTTGCTTTCCATTCCTGAAATTGCGGGCTTCTGCTACACACAGCTCTATGATGTTGAACAGGAGACGAATGGATTATACACTTATGACAGAAGACCAAAGGTCAAGACAGAATCGATATACAGAATCAACAAGCAAAAAGCAATGATCGAAAAAGCGACATAATTTTCAAGAAAGCCCTAGCCTTTTTAGAACACGCAACTTCACGAGAGTGTCTCCTCGCAGTTCAAAGGCATAGTGTAAGGAAATCAACCATTTTCAAATATACATTGTCAACTTGCTAAATATTGGGAGTGGTGACAAAAACTGCGAATCATCAGGAACCGTCGACAGTTCCATCGGAAGACGACGAGTTTGTCAAATATCCCCAAAGTGCGTAGTAAGCAGGCTTAGCGTGGTACGAAGAGTCGAAGATCAGGGCTGAGTCGTACCCATGGAAAAAAGACGGGATCCACGAATATCGGTCGGTGAATCCCCACATCATAAACGCCTTGCAGTTGTCGGCATCGAGGCAAACCTCAAACAGTTCCTTGTATATGCACGCCTGCTCCGCAAGCTTCTCTTCAGTGACAGGAAGCTCCAACCTCACATCCAGTTCGGTTATGTGGACGTCAAGACCGAGATTCGATAAACGAGCCATGTTCTCGGCAACCTCCTGCGGACTCGGTGAGTTTTCCAGACTTACGTGCATCTGAAAACCCACGCCGTTTATGGGCACGCCTCTGTCTATGAGACCAGTGATTAAATCGTAGATTGCGTTTGACTTCTGGTTCATGCCTTCTCCTCCGTAATCATTGTAGAACAGGAGCGCATCCGGATCAGCCTCATGCGCCCAGCGGAACGCGAGGTCTATGTATTCTGGACCAATGTTGCGCAGCCAGACCGTGTCTCTCAGAGAACCATCGTCATTGACAGCTTCGTTGACAACGTCCCAAGCGTATATCCTTCCTCGGTATCGGCTCACGATGGTCGTAATATGGTCATGAAGGATGTCAACCCATTCTTCGCGAGAGAAACTTCCCGCGGTGATCCACCAAGGAAGCTGTTTGTGCCAAACGAGCGTGTGACCGCGTACTTTCATGTTGTGTGCTTCAGCAAACGAGACGATGGCATCAGCGTCGTCGAAGGAATAGAAGTTTTTTGCCGGATGTATCGACTCAAACTTCATGGCGTTCTCTGCTGTCAGTATGCTGAATTCGCGACTAAGGGTCTCCGCGTACAGAATCTCGTTCCTTAAGGGAGCTGTAGAAACCGCTGCTCCGATTAGAATGCCACGCGCGTCAGCGAGAGACCGTAAAGATGGCATGTTATCTTCCACATCTTCCCCTTGAGACTGTATTCCGTATATACGTTGTAGAGTAATGAAGCACCCAAAAAATAATCCAATAACTAATACTATGAGACTCCCGATCAGCATGCCTTTTCTTAGGGACAAACCTTTCCCCTTTTTGAGACAATGAGTCTATTGCACGTATTTAGGTTTTTGTTAGAAATGACCAAACAGGATTCATGAAAGAAATTGTGGCTTTTCTTGAATGTATTATAAAATTTTAATACCTAATTATCGGTGAGTATGCTTTATCATGCAATAACACATAAAGGAGACAAAGGTGGATGAACAAGGTTGACGAAGTGAAAAGGAATATTACCGAACGCCTTAACGACATGAAGTGGGTCGACAACCACGAGCATCTTTCGTCTCCATTTCTTCCGGAAGCCACGTTCGAAATGGACCTTCCATACTTCTTGACTCACGCGTACCTGTTTGCAGACCTGACTTCATCTGGAATGCCTGAGGTTTTCCTTACTCCAGAAAAATACAAGTACCTTGAGAAGCCATTTGGCGAAGACCAGTCTGAGCAACGATGGAAGGAACTGAAGCCCTACATCGAGAAGGTTCGGAATACAATTTATTACAGGTACCTCCTCATCGCTCTCCGCGACCTTTACGGGCTTGAGGACGATGAAATTGACGATTCGAACTGGAAGGAAATCTCAGAGCGTATCCGCGAGAAAAGCAAGAATCACCTAGAATTGTCATTATCAATCCTCGACAGAATGAAGGTGCACAGGATCATCTTGGACATCAGTGGAACGAACCTTCCGAACAACAAGATCGTTAAAGACGAAAGACTCGTCCAAGTCGTAAGGATGGACGAATTCATCTACGCTGGACCAACCTACATGAGTATAATCAAGAACTTCACGGACGAAAAGGTCCACTCATTCGACGATTACACCAACGTCGTCGACACGGCGTTCAAGGCAGCGAAAAAGGCGGGGGCAGTTGCCATTAAGTCGACAATGGCCTATATTCGCTCTCTCAATTTCGATAATGTCGGGAGGGCAGACGCTGAAAAAGTCTTCAACAGGGATTTAGACAAGGTCGGCCAAGATGAGAAAAAGGTGTTCCAGGACTATATGATGCACCTTATGTGCCAAAAGTGCGCAGAATACAAATTTCCTCTACAAATCCATACCGGAATTCAAGCTGGCAATTATAATACTATAACTAATGCCAGACCGACCCTTTTAACTAACCTTTTCCAGAAATACCCAGACGTCCGGTTCGACCTATTCCACGCGGGATATCCATACATACAAGAAGCAGCGATTCTAGCCAAATACTTCCCAAACGTGTATCTGGATGCCTGCTGGCTCGCGCACATTTCACCAGCAGCTTACAAGAGAGGACTGAACGAATGGCTGGAGGTCGTTCCATCCAACAAAATCTTTGCTTGGGGCGGCGACCACGGCATTCTGGATCACAGCTACGCCTCCTTGAAGATGACTAAAGGACTTATTTCAGAGGTCTTGGCGACGAAGGTGGCTACTGGATACTTCAGCGAAAAAGTTGCTTTATCGGTTGCGGAAAGAATTGTCGGCGGAAACGCCATCGAGTTCTATGGATTCTGATCCTTCGAATCTTGTGAAGTCTCCTTTTTTCCAAGAAGGTAAAGCTTAAGATAAAAAAGGCGCGAGATCCAAGAGGACCAAGTGAAGGCATCATGTCTTACTAATAACTGAATTCAGCAATACCTCAAGGGATTGGAGAGTCACTTGTACGGTTTGTTGATGTAATCTTGCCGCGTCTTCGGATTCAGGACGCGCCATTCGAAGGCTCGTTTCCTGAGGATGTCGACAAACATTGGAACAGCCTTCTTCCAATGGTTCAGTTCTCCCGACGTGCGTGTAATCGAAATGCTTAGGTGCCATTTGTCGTCTTCAGTCAATGCCATGATCAATCTTACGTCTATGTGTATGCCTTTCGGGAAAGGCTTTATCTGTGCAGAGGAGGAAAAAACCTTCGCAGGCATCCCATTCAGGGAAACATCTTCGCACGTGACTTGCCTGCGTAACAGGAAGTCTCCGACTATCTCTGATGAAATGTTCTTCTCCATGAAATCTTTCATGAACATCAATATGCCTCGGGCGTCCTTTTCGTCTTCAGTGGCAAGCGGTATGGGGATTTCCCAGAGGTCGCCCTGGGCTTCCGTCGTGAGCTTCCACTTTCTGCTCAACGAGGGGGTCACTAACTTTGATGCCATAAGCAGCGGGTAAAGGGTAGAGGTTATAGTAATCAACGGGGACGAGATCAGAACCACGAAAACGTATGTTGATGTATAGTTTAGAGGAAAGTCGCTGGGGAAGAAACCGAATGTGCTCATGAGATTAATTGAGACTGTCCCGATTGCATACGCGATCACAGAAGACATGAACCCATACACTATGGCCTCTACAAGGAAAATCGTGGATATCTGAGTCGGATTCAGACCCAAAGTGCTAAGCGTGGCCATGTCTCTTTTTCGTTCATAAACGTTGGCGATCATCGTATTCAGGACGATCAGAACACCGATTATGTAGGGCAGGAGAATAAACTGGAATCCAGACACAGATATGCTGCCCAGATAACTGTAAAATTCCGTTTCACTGGCCGATTCGATACCCGTGAAGATGACGATATTAAAGGCGTTAGTCAAGTCGATAGCGATGTCAGGCATCACTTGCGACGTTTTCTCGTTGAAGAAAATCGATATTGTAAAGAATTTACCACCAACGTTGAGTGATAGATCAAGAGGAAGTATCAAAACCGATCCCCCAGGAATACGACCAGCTTCCCCTTTCTGAGGATTATAAGGCATTATTCCCCATCCATCCATTTCATTTTTCGAATTTGCTTGGTTACTGTCAAAAATGCCCACGATTTTAAGTGGATTACCTAAACAAATCACCGTGTCACCGATGCCAACCTCTAAGGAATTAGCCATCTGGTCGGGAATGATGCAGCTTAAGTAATCATCTTCCTCGAACTGCCTCCCCTCCGTTAAAATTGAAAATATTTCTAGGTCGGCAGATTCCACTCCGAGAATGCCGTTGATGTAGTACCTCTTCGAAAGGTCTTCTGAATAAATTGGTTCACCCGTTCCCATATCCTTTGGGTACCACCACACCCTCGGGGCGAAAACGCTTATACCAATGGTTTTGTCGTTGATGAACTGAATAAATTCTGGGTCAAGACTCTTGTAAGTGTAGTCTCGCATGTACATTCCAGTATACGGTGGCGATGCCGCCCGAGTTGTTGCCCGTGCTCCCGGTGATGGCACAATCGTCGTGAACGCAATCAAGCTGACAACGATTATCACGAGCGAGAAAAAGGTCAAGATTGTCCGCAACCGGCGTTTCTTCATTTGAAGTATGCTGTAGGAAAAGACCGCCCCTATAAAATTCGATGTGCTCATTTGTTCAACGAGTTCGGAATGGGTCATTCTCTTGAGCTTGTTTGCAGCATCTTTAAGGATGCTACCTAGAAAGAAGTAGATTGGACTAATCAAGACGACCATAACGAAGCCTATCAGGATAAAGTATACTGAGTATGCTATGTGAAGACCTGGGTGAAAGAAGTATAAGGCAGTGGCTAAAACCGTGAATGTAGTAACCATCACTATAACCTTATTTCTCGGCGATCTGAATGAAAAAAGGATTTTTTCAAAAATGAAAGCGAACGGTAGCAGCATGACAAAATACGATACCGTAGTGTAGGCTACGTCTTGGAGGATACCTTTCGTCATCCCATAGACTCTTTTCTCTAAACCCCAAGCCTCAAGTGAAGCGGAAATGGCTTGTGAGTAATTCTTTGCGTCAATGGCATCAAAAGCCTTTTCTAAAGCCTCCCTGGCGTCTTTGTGGAATATTTCAGAGCCTGTGTAAAGGTTGTACTGCCGAGTAACGCTTAATCTATCTTCGTTTAACCAGAACAAATCCTCAGCAGATTGAAGAAGTGTGATACCCAATGAACTCCCCGTACTGACTCTATAGCCAGCCCCCTTAGGATTAGTTTCACTTGCGTTCAGGATTACTCCCAAAAAGTTATCTTTCTCATAGAAGCTAACTTTTACGGAGATCCCTTCTTTAGCGAAGATCATTGCGACTCGGTTTTCGACGCAATAACCATAATGATTAGGCTCAACGTCGCCTACGGAATTAAATATCTCAACTTTTATTTGTCGTTCCTCAGAAACAGAAGATTGTCCAGAAGCAATTAATGCGGATTCGACTTGCTGTATACTAAATAAATGTTGAGGTCCTACGCAGTCATACACGACTAGACTGCCGCACTCAAACACAATGAATTGCCGAGGAAAACTGAGAGTACCAAGTTGTACATTGGGCATAATTTCACTGGTAGAGAACGTTCCTGCGCCGTACATGCCCAAATCCGTGGCGTACACAATGTTGCCTTCATCTTCTACGACATAAGCCTCAACACTCACAGGAGAGAGGGCCTTGATTCCAGGCACAACGAAAACACCATTCTCATCCGCCTTAACGATAGCCCAGCTTCTATATTGAAGAAGTCCAACGAAATTCACATAAACTAAGGCATTTGGAACTGGTTTATACCCCCCGGTGTTGATATCGTACTCAGCAATCTCACCTACCAATGCGCCCAATTGCATACCATTCTCAAATGTAGTTCGTGCTTCCTGAATGATGGGTTCCAGGCTGAGGCTGTAAAGGGAGCAGAAAATGTATTCAAGCTGTGGTCTTAAGTTCTCAATGTTTGCAGCAAATTCCGAATAATAATCAAGGGGAGAATTCCAATTGTGGAACGAAGCGTAACAGGTATGCATGACGACGTTGGGAATCGTGTTCACTGAAAAGACATCAGTCTCATGAATGAATGGTACAGGCAAATACGGATCGCCAGGAACAGTTGCGTAGGTTCCATAGGTCATTAGAAAACTCAAATTCCCCTCAACTGTAAAGGTTCTGCCATACTTGCTTTCCCAAACGGTGTTCAAATTTTGGAGAGTGTCGAGGATAAAGAAACTCTGCAGGTTGCTTAACACGGTGTCCATTGACATCCCTCGCCAGTCTTTGTCATAAAAGTGAGTCCTGTAGAACAACCCCAAGGAATTGATCTCTGTTGATAAGTCAATGCCAACAGCAATCTTCAGGGTCTCAGCGATAAATCGGATCGAATCATGCGGGTTAGCATAGGCCTCAGAATAGTGCGTTGTTCCTATAGATTGTTCATACGCTGCAGACAACTTCATGATGAAGTCTCTGGCTCCGGCAAGGTTTTGGCCATGACCAGAAAAGGCCACGAAGACAATTGTCTGTTTAGATGGGTTCTCATCGAAGAATTTTACCAGTTCCAGCAAAGTCGATATGCCAGCAGCCTCGTTGGCTCCATAGGCCAGGCTGGGAACCACTGAAATGGAGTCGTAATAAGCGTTGATTAGTATTGTGCTATTTCTATACTCCGATCCATATTTGAAACCGATGATGTTTTTTCCTAGAAGATTCTCATATTTCATGCTTGACTTAAGTTGAACTTTGGCTTCTGGGTCGTTCGTGATCAAGTCCCAGAGAGGTTCGATGTCTTCAGTCTTTACGTAGACTCTGGGGAAATTTAGAGGGACGCTGCTCAGATATTTTTGTTCCGCCTCCTCCGTCGTCGTCATCACTGACTCAATGAAAATGACTGCTTTCGCGCCAAGTGACACTGCCTTCAGCCAATTGTCTCGGCTGTTAAAATCCATTAACACGATGTTGCCGTTAACGTTTTTTCCGTCAAAGTCGACATCGTTTCCGCAACCCACGTAGATAATGCTACCCTCCACACCCTCTATTGGAGTGGGCGACGTGTTTACTGAATTTGGGTACATCGGGTAAGCTTCTACTTCGCTACCACCTGGAAGGACGATCTTGGCGCCAAAATCGACTGGCACAGTAACGTTGAAGCTGTCAACATTCACATCGGAAAGGTATTGTCTAAAATATTCCTCTATGTAATTCGCAGCTGCATTACATCCGGGATATCCAGTAACTCGCGAATTTAAACTGGAAAAAAATTGGACATGCTGATCTATCGCTGTCAAATTCACGAGATCTAATATCTGGTCATACGAAAGAGTGCCGTTTTCGTTAATGTCGTTTGATGAAAGTATTGAAGAGGATACGTTATGAACGCCATTAATCTGGAAGATTAATGAGGCGAACAACAAAACCGCAATGAAGAGGACAATCGTCTTTCGCGTCAACGGCGCTCTTCCTCTTAGTCTGTCCGCGTCATTCATAACCTTTCCTCATTTTGCTAATGTATCATAATATGGGAAGGTATATAAATTATGGTAATACTTCCATAAAAAGGTAATTTGTATAATGAATATACTTATTTACTTTCTTTTTCCAAATTACCTCTGAAGTTAAAATTTAAATATCCAACTGTCTCCTAATAATGGAATGAAATAAATTGGCTCAAACTGATTTCAAAGAAGGCTTCACGGTCAAGTCGCTTCTGGGCATCCTTTATTCAATTCTAATTTTCACGCCTGCGATGATTTTCACAAGTTTAGTTTCTGGATCGACTGTTCTCTTCGCTGGTTATGTTGTAATGTTATTGTTCGTGGAGCTAGGGCATTATGCTGGTTCGCCTTTGAAAAAGCAGGAGCTTACGACGATTTTCATTATTTCGGGGGTGACGGGTCCCTTTCTGTTGCTGTTGCAGGCTCTTTACTTCCGATCTCTTTCGCCCATTACTTCATCGTTCACTTGGAATGGGGTGGTTCTCCCACAGGTAATTCCGGACTTCTTTTCTCCAGGACCATCTTCTCTTTCCATTATTAACAGGACGTTCTTTAATCCCGACTGGATAGCGTCCATCATCGTAGTCGTCCTTTCGAACCTTTTCGCCGTTGGTATGAGTATCCCTTTGGGCATGCTCAATTACCAGATATATGTTGTTGAGGAGAAACTGGCATTTCCGAGAGAGATTATCGCTGCGGAAACTATTACGACACTGTCGGATAGAAAGCCGGACAAACTCCTTTTGTTCAGTTTGTGCGCTCTGATAAGTAGTGGATACAATGTTTTCTGCTATCTACTACCTTTCGCTACCAACGGCGGCATTGTACCTATTTCGATGCCGTGGATTGATGGAAACCTGACGATTGAAAAATTTTTACAGGGCGCATCTTTTGGTATCGGTACTGATTTAATTTATCTTGCATTAGGGTTGATGCTTCCTCTCAAGATGGTTGTGTCGGTTTTCATTGGTTCCTTCGCTTTGTATTTCGTCGGAAACCCCCTGCTGGTGCGTTTTGACATTTTCAAGGAATGGAGATATGGGATGGATCTTTCCACAGTGTTCCAAAGGTCCACTCTCTCGTTCTGGGCTTTTCTTCAGATCGGTTTGACAGCTGCAGCTGCGATAACACCCTTGTTGATACATCCCAGCTTGATCACTAAGCCGATTAAAAGCCTCCTAAGGATTACGGACGCGTCTAAAAAGAAAGGCATTCTTTCACTCCATTCGACGTTAATACTGTATTTTGCTTTTGCCTTTGCTTACCTTGCTCTATGGGGGTACATTGTTCCAGATTTCCCCCTCACAATCTCAATAATTCTTGTAGTCGTCTGGCCACTCATAGGTTCTCTCATCGCCAATAGAGGTTTGGGCGAATCTGGAATGATCATTTCTGTTCCCTACGTCAACGAAGTTGCATTCACGCTTAATGGTGTCCAAAACATCAATACGTGGTTCGTCCCCACTATTGGACAACCCTTGGGGGTCGATTGGTGCGCAAACTTCAAGATCTGCGATATGACGGAGACAAAGTTTTCCAGTATATTAAAGGCCTTTGTCATCGCCTTGCCCATTGCGTGGATAGCGAATTTCTTTTTCGTTCAGGCGTTCTGGTCCTTGGCACCTATCCCGTCCAGCATTTATCCTGCGGTGGACATTTACTGGCAAATTAACGTTCTCAACCGTTGTCTGTGGATATCGGGCAGTGTCTCGACCCAAACCACTCTCATCATGGGATCATTTATTATTGGAATGGCACTTTCAGCAGCCTCAATTATGCTTAATCTTCCTATTTCGATGATGGGTATAGCGATCGGGTCTTTGAATCCTCTTCCAGTCTGCTTGACTTTTCTTATAGGTGGAATTGTGGGTTGGTTTGTTGCCAGAAGAAGAGGTAAAGAATGGTGGGGTCAAAATCAAGCAGTAATTGTTGGTGGTCTCATGGTAGGCGAAGCAACCACCATCGCGGTGTCAGTGGCATTAGGAATGATCGTGAAATCTGCATGGGTTTCACCATTCTAGAAACTTGATGGTTCAGAAGTGAGTAATTCACGTCTTTAAAAACGTGGATTATCTCTTCCCACAAAATGCGTCATTTTAGAAAGGGGCATGAACCTAATTATTATGATTCATGATAGGAATTATCATAATATAAACTAAAAAAACTTCTCTTCACGCCTTTATTGATTTTCTACATGGTTGAAAAAAACTACAGGTTTGTCAAAAAAATAGAGTTATGGGTTTCTTTTGGAGGCATTGTGCCATACCTTCCAGAAGGTATTCACGTAATTTGTGCACATCATTCTGTTGTATTTACACCAGAATCCGAATCTTACTTTTTTGCCCTCGCCGTATTCATATCTATTCACTTCCATGAGGTGTTCCGAATCAAAAACATCTATGTTTTGAATGCCATTCCGCATCAAAACTTCGTTGTCGACGACTTTGACTTCGGCTCCCAGTTCTTCGTACCCTCGTATTCTGTGTTGGGGAGTTTTTGTGGAGAACAGGTAGTAAAGCTTGACTCCTTGAGCGATGGCGTATTCAAAGGTGTAAATTATTTCAGGGAACTCGTCATGAGTCTGTGTTACTTGGGTTGTACCTATGATCTCGTTTTCAGTCAGCCTAATCATTTGAATTAATAATCTACGGTACTCCTCGTTGGTCGAAAATACTCCGGATACGGATTTCTTCAGTTTACTCGGATCTGTCTTGTAGACAACATCATTTTTGTAATTGTCCAGCTTAGGCAAAACGTCGTATAGAGCTGTGAGCAGGGAATATGGATAAGACATGTTCGGTATAGGATTCGACTCTCGGTTGAAGAAGTATATTTTTGGATATCCTTCTAAGACTTGTATGAAGCCTTTCTCATTAAGCTGGTTAAGAATGCTCCAGACTTTAACACCAACATTGAGTCCTCTATCGTTCTTAACGCCTATCTTTTTTATTTCATCAAGTATGTTACTGGCTGTGTTTCCTATTTGGCCTGCCACGAGCTCTCGGGAGAGTAACGCTTTTAGAACCATTTTTTCTCGATTTGAAAGTGAGATTAAATCAATTGCTTTATAGATTTCGCCGATTTCATTTGATTTTATGAATTCAATAACCTTTTTTTTGGATATCTCTGAATTAAATAAGAAGGAACTACTGTTCTTCTTCATTTACCTCATCACTCGCTTGCTTCATTTTTTTATGATAATATATATAAATTTTGGTAAAACTTCCTTTTAATGTTAGTATCTCCATAATCAATATATATGTTTTACCATGATATGTTTTGCCAGTAATAAAAATGAGGGAAAAAAATGACAACAGACGATATGAAAAAAAAGACAAACGATCAATTTCCTTTGAAAGGCTTAATCCTAGGGCTAATATTCGCATCAATAACATTGCTGATGACAACCATACAAGGTCCGGGTGGTCTAAGACTGTACGATTGGGAATCTCCACTTTGGTCAGGAGCATTGACCTTCACATATGCGATGGCTTTCATTTTCCCTATCGTCGTGATACACCTAATGATAACCAAAGGCAAGTTCTCCCTTAGTTCCACAGATCTCACAGTGATGTGGATTCTGATTGGTACAGCTATTCCTTTAGGGTGGGTACTCATGCGACCAAGCCAGATGGCATTGGTTTTCTGGACTGGCGAACTAAATCCAGATATGCTTTCAGTCATACCTGAATTCATGAGAATTCCTAAGGGAGTTCTTGACGAAATCTACACACCTGGTGGAGTTCCATGGGCAAGTTGGGCTCCTGTTGCTTTCTTCAATTGGCTTCTGGTCGTTGCTTGGCAGCTATGTATGTTTTTTGTGGTCGTCTTCTTCCAAGAGCAGTGGGTCGAAAAAGAACACTTACCATTCCCCCTAGCAACACCTGGAGTGAAAATGATTGAATACGCCACAAAAGCTGACAAAAAAGAAAATGGTGCTATGAACATCTTTAAGGAAAAGTTACTCTGGATAGGATTCTTAATTGCATTCCTGCTATATTTCCTCGACATCATTCACATGTTCATACCATCGATAACTTCCTTCGCCAATCTCTACTGGAACGTAGGTTCATGGTATGGAGGAACGAATGTTAATGGACTATTACGACTAGAGTTGCCTCCGACATTATTGGTTCTCAATCTCTTAATGCCAACAGATGTTCTACTGACAGCATGGGTCTGGAATCTCATTGCATGGACTATTTATCCCAGCATCCTGATCAACAATGGAATTATACCCAATGTCCTAGCTGGTGGCGAAGGTGCTGCGCGAGACGCTCTGATATATTGGGTCGGTTCGACTCGTTTGGCGTTAAAAGGCGAAATGGTTCTAATGTCTGTAGCAATCTTCACTTTCATACTAAACTACAAATACATCGCTGGAAAAATTAAGCAGGCTTTCTCGGGTTCAGTAAAAGAATCCTTCATTTCACCAAGGATATCAATCATCGGTACAATCGTATGCGCACTTATCGTGCTGAGCATGTACTTTGTCATTGGCATAGAAGCTTGGGTCGCCATTGTTTCTATTGCTTACTCTTTCCTTGCTCAAATCGGATATTCACGAATGAGGACTGAGTACTGGCAAGTCGGAGGAACGATGTCCACATGGATATCATGCAACATTGGAGCTCAGATATGTTGGGGAGGAGAGGCAGTCCAGCAACCATGGTTCTATCATACAGCCACAGGCGCATGGATAAACAATCTCAATTGGACCACACACCCTGACGCAATGGGTCTCCAACACACAGCACTTGATGGATTCGCTATCGCAGATCGTGTGGGAGCGAACAAGAAACATATAGCCTTCGCATGGATAATTGGGGCACTCTTACTACCTGCCCTTGCCATAGTTTACAGGCTTGGAATGGCCTACGGTTACCAACAGGGATTAAACTTCCCATTTGACAACACTACTTATGGACACGGAGCCTATGTTTGGGGAGGAGGCGTAATGCCCTTCTGGACTACCACCCAAGATGCCGTAGTTGACGTAAGCTTTGGCCTTGTAGTCGCTGGTGTAATGATGTTCATGAAGGCTAACTTCGCATGGTTCCCATTCAACGTACTGGGCATGATAATCGGAGGCGAAATGAATCCGTGGTGGATGTTGCTGTCGTTCATTTCAGCATGGCTGGTGAAGACTCTGATACTTAGGTTCGCTGGCGTACGTTTCTTTGAAAACAAGATAATACCGTTCGTCGTCGGATGGATCGCAGGCTGGGTAGTCTGTAAACTACTAATAATGTTCCCACTTGCCTACTTTGTCATAGGAATCGGGAATATGCCAGCGGCATAGACCCTTCCCCTTCCTTTTTTAAAGCCAAAAACATTGTAAGTTCAATTCTTGATTTTCCATTCAGAACGCTTTTTTTAAAACATCAATATAGTTTATTTATTTTACGTTCGGTCTATTGTTACTTTTCACCCATTATACTTATTCTTATGAAAATTCTAACTATCCTTTGTAGGGCGTGTTTGAATCAGGTTTTATTAAAGGAACGTGTTCTAGTAAGCATCACCTCTTCACTTTGTGGATCCACGACAGCAACAAGCAATATTTCATTAGGTTCTATACGAGTCTTCTCGGTTCTCGGCAAGACGGTCTCTTCAAAGACCACTGAGTATGTGCCATCTCGCACTGAGTATACGTCGTATTTGCCTAGGTTAAGGTCGTGGGGTGAAATCTCCCATTCAAACACAACTGGTTCGTCTGAAATGTTTACGAAGACGTAGCCAATGGAATTTTTTGATGACTTCCAGGCGCTGTTGAGGACGGATGATTCCGTCAGTGTCCTAGGCGGTTCTTCGTGGTTGAAGCTAACGTAGTTTTCGGAGAAATTTAGGTAATTGATTTTCATTTTTGGCGCATTGATCTGAGGATGCTTCACCATTCTTCCTAAAACCAAATATTCTTTTGCATACGTGCTCTCCGCTAAGGATGTTTTCCTATAAAATTCCACAAGTTCTGGTAAGAGTCCCAACTTTCTGAAAAAAAGTCCCCCGCTTTGAATTTTTCCCAGGATGAAGCTTCTCGCCAAAGCTCTCATGTAGTAGGGTACCATCTCCTTGTCAGGATTCAAGAAGACGTTTTCATGGCCAAACGCTGCAACACAGTCGTGGTAGACGTAAGTGAAAAGCGGAATGGTTTCTACGTTAGAGCCGTATCTGTCAATCAACCTCGTGTAATGCCCAAATAGCTCCGGCATATTGTCCCTTGAAAGGTAGCCATCAACTGAACCGATGTAGAATTCGCAAGGCTCTTCGATGCTCATGATAAAATTAGGGTTTCTCTTTTTGCACTCTTTTCTTATTTCAAGGAGCATCTTAAGCCAGCTCTTACCTATCCAATTCCCATACCCGAGAGGGTGACCATGATTCTCATTGTAGCAAGGGTTTATGTCAGGAAACTCGTCGATCTGAACCATGTCTAAACCTAACCTCAGACACTCCAGCGCGTTGTTCAGAACGGTTTCTCTCCAAAATTGTGTGTACGGGCACATTCTGGCTCCAGGACCTACGGTACCCTGAATTCTGACAGTGGGTTTTCGGTCCTCTGTCATTGAGACGTACTGTTTTCCATGTTCCTCAAACCTCTTTGAATCGTCGAAGAAGACTCGCTTAGAAGCTATCCTCCAGACTGTCCCTGAGATGTACGCGGACCCATGACTGCCGCATTCCCTTATGTACCTCATGGCCTGTAAAAATTTCTGTCCACCTTCTCTGGGAGGAAAGTATCTGGGTCCAGTCCAAGATCCTGAATGTTCCCACGCGAAGATGCACGCGTCAAAGTCAAGGTTTAGTTTTTTGTTCAAGTCTTTGACGATCACCGAAATTTCGTCCATCGACATTACGAGATTGTTTAAGAAGGAGTAGTTTTCGAACATGAGTATGGGCGTCGGCTTTTTGAACCACTCCGGAGTATCCCTTTCGGGCAGTTTCTCTGTGCACCATTTCTGGCGTATTGCCCATTTTCTGTAAATATCAGCTGCTGTATACCAGTCTCCTTGAAAGAAGCCTATGACGATGGGGTATTCTAGAGAGAAATCGTTACCCTTCTCCTTTGGAAGGTAGTGACAGCAAATAATCTCCAAGTATTCCTCGTTAACACGCTTTAGCGAAAGGCATTTGACTTTTCCTTCAGCGTCTTCCGTTGAAAAGAACAATCCTCCCTTCTTGCTGTAAAGGGCTATGAACTGCATTGACATTTCAGCGTTGGGGTACACATAAGGGAGGAATTCTTCGCCATTCTCTAGCGCAAGAAACGGATTTTTCAGAAGCACGCCGCCGCAAAAGGGAATAGCGACAAAGTCGTCATCATCCTTTTCCCCAGTTTTTGTAAAACCCGAAATTAGGGGGAATTCAACCTTATTTATTATTAGGTTGCCATCATTTTCGATATTCATTTTCCAGGTCGAAAGATTGGAATCATCTGTTACAAAAACTGTCATCTTTACCTTTATGTCGTACTCTCCAAAACCAGAATTTCTCAGCGTTAACCTTATCCCTTCGCTTGTTCTTTCCAAATCGTGGGCACACTCAACTGCGTCAAGATTGCTTACGCACTTTACACTCTCCACGCCTTCGGTTTTGAACCAAATTCGGAAGATTAGGCAGGGAGATCCCTTATTTTTCCTGAAATCGTCTCCGGATGACTTCTGTGTAATAGAGAAAATTCCGTTTTTACCATTGTCAAAAGCATATTCTAGGAAGGCATTGCCTAGATAAACATGTTCGTCGTCTTCTTTATAGTACACCTTACTTTCGTGTGTATTTTCGTCTTCACTCAAGAGTGTTCACTCGCATTCGTCACATTATATTTCAAGTAATAATCAGATTGATAACAAACTAATTATTTATTTTTTGCCATGAAGATTCTTCATGGTTCTTCCCGAAACCACACATATTTTCGTCTTTAAGCGATAGGCATGAAAAAACATTCCTTCATTTACAAATGGAATTCCTGAGAATCTGACCCGTGTATTTTTCTTTATTTCTTTTTTTCTGAGTAAAAACCAATGCCACATAATCACGGAAAAAAGGCTGAATATTAGGAATTTTGGTCCACAGGCTTGAGTGTTTTAATTAGTTGACGAGTCCAGTTAAAAATGTACATGTATGGAATCGTTAGTTCATCACATCGTTAATAGCTATAATAAGCTTTATATTTGAAACTCATTTAGTGTGAGTGAAAAAAAATAATCAAAAATCCAACCATAAAAAAAGGCGAATAGTGAACATTATGAGTCAAAAATTCGTAAAATCGGAACAACTGTTTGAGGAAGCCAAAAAGATTATCCCAGGAGGAGTAACTTCAGCCAGGCACCCCACCAAATTTGTGCTAGGAAAATACCCCATTTTCATGAACCGCGGGAAAGGCTCGCACGTGTGGGATGTGGATGGAAACGAATACATTGACTGGATTGTTTCTTTCGGACCCATAGTTCTGGGTCATTGTAATCCGCAGGTGGATGATGCAGTCCGAAAGAATCTAGAACAAGGTTTTTGCTTCACAATGGTTCACCCAGTACAGAATGAGCTCGCAAAAAAACTCATTCAAATAATCCCTTGCGCCGAAATGGTGAAATTCATGACAGGAGGGTCGGACGCGACCAGCGCAGCAATCCGAATCGCAAGGGTGTACACGGGAAAAGACAAGGTGATACGCTGGGGGTACCATGGATGGCACGACTGGTGCTACGGTGGCGCTGGAACAGACAGAGAAACGGTTGTCGGGGTTCCAGAGGGAATAAAGAAAGACATTCTAACGTTTACCTACAATGATTTGGACTCTCTGGAAAAAGTGTTCAGGAAAAACAAGGACGAAGTGGCCTGCGTCATCATGCAACCATATGAGGCTTCGAAGGAACTGCCTAAGGAGGGGTTCTTGGAAGGGGTGAAACAGATAACCCACGATAATGGAGCGGTCCTCATCTACGACGAGATACGAAGCGGCTTCAGGATGGCAATGGGAGGAGCCCAAGAGTACTTTGGCGTAATCCCGGACATGGCTACGGTAAGCAAGGCGATGGCTAATGGCTACCCCATCTCAGCCGTCGTCGGAAAAAGTGAAGTCATACAGGAAGCATCCAAAACTAGGCTGTCAGCCACCTTTTTTGTGAATTCCTTCCCAATGGTGGCGGCGCTAGCCACAATTGGCGAGCTGGAGAAGAGAAACGGCATCGAATACATGTGGACTTGGGGAAAAAGGCTAATGCAAGGTTTATCAGAAATCGTTGAGGACGAACGCGTAAAGGCTGAGGTCATCGGCGTTCCCCCCATACCTATGGTAAAATTCGTTGACAAAAACGAGCCAATGCGTGAGAAGCTTAAAAAATCCTTCTACACGGAGACGACAAAGAGAGGAGTTCTCTTCCACCCCAACCACTGTTGGTTTATGTCTCTAGCACACACCGAAGAGGACATCAACAGAACCTTGGAAGTGTCAAGAGAAAGCATGAAAATAGCGAAGAAAGAGTGCGGTTTGTAAGCATTACTCGAACCATGTTGACAATTCCAGAAATGGTTGAAACATTGATGAACCACGGCAGCATGACCATATTTTCCGAGGATTGTGAGTCTTCGAAGAGGCTGGATAAGAATCTTCGTAGAGAATTAGGTGCTGCCACAATTTATTACTGCAGTGGAAGGAGAAAATCTTGAAAGAGTATGGGGTAGGCATAGTTGGTTATGGCTTCATAGGGAAGGTCCACACCTACTCCTACAGGAACATCCCATTTTTTTACCGAGACCCACCATGCAAAGTTAAACTGGTCGGCGTTTGCACTTCCAGCCAAAAAACAGCTCAAGAGGCAAAGGAGCAGGGAGACTTCTCCTTCGCTACAACCGACTTCATGGATTTGTTGGAGAGGGACGACATTCAAATAATCAACTGCTGTCTGCCAAATTTCCTTCACAAAGACGTGGTAACCAAAGCCATAAAGTCTGGAAAGCATGTTTGCTGCGAGAAGCCTTTAGCCCTTAACCTCAAAGAAGCAAAGGAAATTTACGAGGTAGCAAAGCATTCAAAAGTCAAACAGCAGATTACTTTCCAGAATCGCTTCATACCCGCTATCATGCGAGCGAAACAATTGATCGACGAGGGAGACATCGGAGAAATCTTCTCCGTCAGAGGGGTGCACCTCCATTCGAGCTGCGTGACCCAGAAGTCACAGGCTTACAGTTGGAAGGCGGAATCCACGAAGGTAGGAGGCGGCGTACTGGTGGACTTGGGTTCTCACCTCATCGACTTGACGAGATACCTTATTGGAGAGTTCAAAAGCGTCAACGGGTACATGAAGAACTTCACTTCGCCCGATGTACAGACCGACGATGTGGCTATACTGAGCGTCGAGATGACGAATGGCGCCATAGGTTCATTGGAGGCTTCGAAGATGGCAACGGGCACGAACGACGATTTAAGAATAGAGATTCATGGGCTGAAGGGGGCAATTCGGTTCAACTCCATGGAGCCAAACTGGCTTGAATACTACGACAACACTGAACTCGACATGCCGCTGGGCGGAAAAAAGGGTTTCAAGAAAATAGAGACAATCCAGAAGTATCCTGAGCCCCAAGGAATTCCGATACCCAAATTCCCCGTGGGGTGGATGAGGTATCACGTGGCTTGCCTTCACTCTTTCCTAAGATCTATAGTCGACGACACGGAGACATCTCCCAACTTTAGGGACGGGCTTGAGGTCCAAAAAATCATAGAAGCAGCATACATATCATCCAGCAGGAAAGAAAGAGTGGAAGTTGCTGAACTGGATGTATGAACCTTTTCTTAATTGAATGGTTTCCTTTTTTCCTAACGATTTTAATTGTGCGCCACGTTCATCAAAAATTATGTTGACGAATAAAATCCATTAAAAATACACATCTTCGCATCCTGAGTGGAAATCAAAACCTAGCGCATGTGCTATTAACTTTTTCTGGCCAAATTTGTTCCTGTGTTATAGCAAAAAATTCATATTCGTTGACTGTCGTTATCACATACTAATTAACTTAATAGGCGATGGCAATTGGGATACGTGGCTATTGGAGTTGACATTGGCACAACTGGGACCAAAGCGGTTGCGGTTGACGTGGACGGAGAAGTGAAAGCGAGGTCTTTCTACGAGTACGCTGTTCATAATCCAAAGCCATTGTGGTTTGAGCAGTCTCCTCAGGACATTTGGTTGGCGACTGTCAGCTCCATCAGGGAAATAATGAACCGCCCCCAGATCAGTTCCCAAAAGGTCGTCGCTGTATGCTTCTCTGCGCAGGGAGGAACTTTGATACCCGTTGACAACCAAGGAAACTCCATTCGGTCAGCCATAACGTGGCTTGATAAAAGAGCAGTTCCGCAGTGCTCCTCATTGACCAGAATCGTCGGTCGCAAGCAAATAATAGATGCTTGCGGCAGAGAACCCATACCCGCCTATATGGAGCCGAAAATTTTGTGGTTGAAAGAAAACGAGCCAGAAACCTTCAGGCGGGCTAAGAAATTCCTTCAGGTCCAAGATTTTGTCTTAATGCGGCTCATAGGTAAATGCGTAACAGACTTGTCGAACACATCGTTCTTAGAGTCAATCATTTTTGATGCAAAGAGGATGGGGTGGTCTCACGACGTTCTGAGTCTCATTGGTTTATCTGAAGACAGGCTCCCCGAAATAGGAGAAACAGGCGACCTCGTAGGCGAATTAGCAAAAGGGACGGAAACCGAGACGAAACTGCCATCTGGCACCCCGATTGTTTTAGGAGGGCACGACCAATGCATGGCTGCCGTAGGCGCTGGAGCCATTGAGCCTGGAATCGCTCTCCTCTCCGCTGGCACATCTTGGGCTCTCGTGACCTCGCTTGATAGTCCAATTCCGAATTCTGCTGAGTTTATCTGTTATAACCATGCAGTCCGCGGGAAGTGGATGTTGCTGACCTCTTCCCCGTGCGGCGTGGCTTTAAGATGGTTTAGGGACCAGCTGGGGGAAGATGAGAAGGCAAAAGCGCGTTTACTCAACAAAGACCCGTATGACCTGCTGATTGAAAAAGCTGCGGACGTGAAATCAGGTTCAGATGGGCTTGTTTTTCTACCGTTTTTAGCCGGGGCATTGGACGATTACGAAGCGAAAGGATGCTTTGTTGGATTGACTTTAGCCCACACCAAGGGACATTTGGTCAGAGCTGTGCTTGAGGGAAATGCGATGGAGGTTATCCGCATGACCGAGATTTTTGGGAAGGTGGGAAAGGGTATTCGGGAGTACAGGTTCATAGGAGGAGCATCGAAATCCGCCTTGTGGCAACAAATAATTGCTGACACCACACAAAAGGCGGTAATCACATTAGAAGACCGAGAGGCGGCTTCTCTTGGTGCTGCAATAATTGGGGGCGCAAGTGTAGGCATGTTCAAGGACATAAATGACGGAATAGGAAAAGCGGTCTCAATACATGAAAGAACCGAACCAAAAAAAGAAAACAAAGGAATCTATGACAAAAAAATGCAGGCTTATAGAAAAATTTGTAAGCTGCTGAAACCTTACTGGAAGACGCTCTCAACTTGAATTATTAACTGAAATATATACTTGATTGATGAAAAGGATTCTATAATCTTCTTTTACTTATCAAAACCGAGTCTTTATTCGTTTTATTAGTTAACATCTCGTTCTAGCTAAAAGTTTCTCAGCGTTTCTGAAAAAGATTTTTTCTACGTCATTTCTTCCTAGACCAAGCTTCATTGCTGCTTTCTTTATACCGAGTATCTGATTGTAGGCGTACAGAATGATTTGGTCCGCTTCTTTTTCGTACACTTTTCTCTCCTCAGAAGTTATCCATGGAACATTCTCCTTTACGTACCACAACGACATGCCGCTTTTTTGAAGGAGAAGTTTGTCTCTTAAACACGGTCGTTTGGCCCTAAGAAAACATATAGGAGAATCCGTTCCAAATGTCACCTTGTCTATTCCCCATTCCTTTATGCCAAACTTGAAAACTTCTTCCTCAGTCACTCCCGACGTGTCCAGAAAAACGTTATCCAGATTCCCAAGCCTTTTCAACCCAACCTGCAGGACTTCAGGGCAAAAGGACCGTCCCATGTGGGCAAGTACAATGTTGGCATCAGGGTATTTCGTTGCGATCTCTCTGATCTCTTTGATGTTTTCTGGGTCAGCTATCCTCTTGCTTTTCGGCAGGTGGATGATAACAATTAGGCTTCGTTTGTCCGCTACTTTCATCATTTCAGACTTGGCAAGGTCGCCCAGATTTATTGAATTGTCGCCGTACATTTTATTTGGAAGATCGCAGAAAGTCTTGAATCCTTTAAACCCTCCCCATTCAATCAGTTCATCCAAGTCCTGTGTTTTGTTGTATACTGGGGCTGCAAGACCAAAGACGTTTTGTTTCTTTATGCAGTCTCTAATGTACTGGTTCATCGACTTGGCGTCAAAAAGGTGAAAGGGGAGGGGCAGGCACAGTACCATCACTTCCTTGCCAGCATAGATCGTCTTGTTTGTTTCTAGCAGCTTCTCAATGGTAAGCGGGTAAAGCCATCCTGCATAATTATTGTAGTATGTTGGTTCCTGTCCTTTTTGGTACTTTGCATGCGACTCTTGCACATGCTCTTCAAGGCATATGTGGGTATGGAAATCAATTATTTTCTGAGGAATGAAAGACCGTATTTCATTCGCGTAAATCTCCTTTTCAGCATTCTCAAGAACAACAGGTTGATAAGGCCATTGGGCGGAACCCATTTTAATCCGTCAGCAATAATGTGCGATGCACGTATGATGCATTGTTCGATATAAAACATTTTTCGTGGAAACCTGTTGAGTAAATCAAAGGTTTTCGATGGTAACAGCAGATGACCAATGTGCGATTAATATACGTAAATTGTTGAACGCAGGAAAACCGATGTATATATCATTGATTAGACAAATTTTACAGCAGCATTATATTTTCACAAAATCAGCGTCAACGATGTTAGCGACTTTTTCGATCAGAGAAGACCATTTACCATAAGCCAAGGCGAAATGGTGCGATGAGCCTTCATTACTGAGCTCGGTGAGAAAATCGGTTAAAGGTTTTTCGGGTCGGAACATGCATTGAGGGGCAGCAAGGTTTCTGATTGGGTTGGAATCAACAATTTCCCCCTCAGTGGATACCATCTTCAGTCTACCTTCAGATGTGAAAGACATGCTGACGAGGGTCACTACGCCAGGTTTGAGGGCGAAACTCAGAACAACTGGCCTGCACGAAATTTCTGTGAGGTTCAGGTTGCTTCCCACAAGCCTGACTTGCTCATCTTCCCTAGCCATCGTGTAGTTGCCTTCGCCCATGTGGGTCATCAGTACGGTGTTTTCTTTGAAGTCCATGGTGAACATTTCGGTGAAGTGGGCGCATCCTGCTAACTTCTGCATTAGGGAAACCGCGACTGAGGCAAGAACGTCGCCCTCGCCAGCGTAGCCGTGACCCTCGGAAAGCATCTTCGACGCAGCGAGGAATGGGAGTGTCCGTAACTCGTTTTCGTTGGAAACAGCCCTGAAGTGTAAAGTAAAAGCTGCGATGTCATTTTTCTTCAGAGTCTCCCGTACTGCCCATTCCAGTCTGGAGCTTTCCTCATGTTCTCTTTCAGTGATGTCTTTTGTTATACTGAAGAGTTGACGGTCTTTCCCCATCTGCTCTCTAATTTTCTCTAAAGGCGCCTCTTGCGCCATTTGCGCCAACTTTGTCTGCGAGATGTGAAGGACCATGACCCCTAGCACGCTAAGCAAATTTGTTTCATCGAACGAAAAATCGCCTGTTCCCTCTTGAGGATACCCAATGATTCCAGCACGGCATCCCCTGAGAAAGCTCACGATGGCTGCGGCTTGGCTCCATTCTTTTACTTGTTTCAGAGCTTTTTCGTCTTTATAATGCCCAGTAACAAGACCGAATTTTAAATTGGCTTTCAAAATGACGTTGCACAAGTCTTGCACGCCGTGCATCCCGTGGTTACGGAGGATTTCGTCCGCGTCCGTATCTGCACTTAGTTCATGCAGCTTTTGGGTGTTGAATATTAGAATCGGGAGTTTCGTCGCCTTCAAAGCTTTGAAAGCAGTGTAACTCGGAGTGTATGTTAAAAAGACTAGAAGGATCAGATCGAGACCTTTACTTTCAAAGGTTTTCACTGCATCGTCCACTTGGTTGCACGTTCTGCATATTCCAGACCATTCGACGTCTGCGAATTCCTTTATGATGCCAGTGATCTCATCGGCATACAACTTTAGCTCGGACTCCAACTTGGGAAAAACGGTGTAAGTGTCGTTCATTAACGTCAATAATCCAATCCGAGGTTTTACCTTCTTCACGTTCCTGTCTCCTGACTCATAGTCTCTTCGTTCTACTTTTAAACCATTGTCTTAATGAATGAATACCTTGAAAAGTGCTGAGGACGGTTGCTTGATTGTTCTTTGCCTCAACCTTTTATGGACGTTTCACTTTCAGTCTTTCTTGCGAAAGGATTATGTGATTTCTTCGATCTGAATTGCCCTTCTTTCTTTTGCTGATTTATAGATTGCCATGGCAAACTTTATGACGTTCTTTCCGTCTTCTCCAGTGAACTTGGGTTTTTCATTTGCTAAGGCGCATTCTACGAAGTGGTTGATGGCGTTCTTGAAGCTCGAGCCCCAATTGGAATCGATGGATTCGTAATTCGTTGTTCTGCCATCCTTGTACAGGATCAATGGTGGGACGTACCGCATTTCGCTGTGGCAGCGCGTTACCCAGAGTATACCTTCTTCTCCGATGACCTCGAAGGTTTCGTGGATCGCAAAATAGTTCGTCCGAATGCGCATTTTGGACGTTACGAAGTCCCAAGACCCATATTTCTTCGGTTGATAATAGTTCCACATTATCGTCGCAGGAGCATCGGTGTTGAAATCAGCAATCTGCGCCTCAATGTCCTTCACTTCCCCCATCAAGAACCTAGCGACCGCAAGCTGATGAAGGCCACCGTCGAATATTGGACCGCCCCCGCTTTTTTCGTGGTTTCGCCTCCACTGGATTGCAGAGTTCCAATCGCCTTGTGTGACTGGCCTGTACCAGCCTCCGATTGAGGTTCCGTTGACACTTTCCATTCTGACCAAGATGGGTTCGCCGATTTCGTTGGCGTCGATCAATTCCTTCATCTTAACCAAGGGGGCATAGAAGAGGAAGTTTTCCGTCACATTCAGGATCACGCCTGCCTTTCTAGCGGCGCTAATCATTTCGTCGCATTCTTTAGGATTCAGCGCCATGGGTTTTTGTATCGAAATGTGCTTTCCAGCTTCCGCTGCAGCTATTGCCATTTCTTTGTGCAGGTGATGAGGGGTGAGAATTTCGACGGCGTCGATTTGGTCGTCCTTCAGCATCTCGTGGTAATCCGTGTAGTACTTCTTTGCTCCCCACAGTCTCATGCGGTCCTTGGCTTTCTCTTCCACAACATCGCATACTGCAGTAATCTCAGCTTTGTCGCTGGTTAAGTAAACTTCTGCATGAAGCGAAGAAATTACGCCTGTCCCAATAATACCAACTTGCAGCTTTTTCACATCTTTCCGCCTGTCCTTTCAATTATTTTATAAGGTTATTCAGTACTCGTTCCAATTCCCCTTTGTTAATTCTCGACGCCAGGAACTGCTCGGGGTATTCCCACAGGTCAACCTGCCACCATCCTGCGTATCCGTATTCAAGCAGCGACCTGATTATGTTCGTGTAATCCAATTCACCCCATCCGAGCGGCAGATGAGTCGACGTTTTCGCGCCAACCGCGGAGAAGTATCTTCTCGACCCGTCATTGTCGGTCACGTGGGTCCAGCCTACTCTTCCATCGATGAGCTTGAGGTAGTCTATAGGGTCCCCCTTCGATATGACGTTCACGTGAGAGAAATCCCATAAGACTTTAAAGTTCTTAGAGTTGACCTTGTCGAGTACTTCTTTCGCAATTTTTGGCGTGTTCACAATGAACGGGGGCTCAGTTTCCATGTTTAGGGTCACGTTCAGTTTCTCTGCTTCTCCCGATATATCGCAATAGGAGTCAACGAGAATCTCTAATGCTTTCCGCGGAGTCAGTCCTGATGGGACAGAGCCTGGATACAAGGCAACGGAGGAAGTCGCGCCTATCTGTGCGGCGAACCTTATCTGTTTCTTGACGTTGTTCACGTATTCCTTCCTTTTATCGTCATCAGGGTCAGCAAGGCTTCCGCCAGATGCGGATTGAATAGCGGGTATCTCTATTCCTTGCTCATCGTAGAGGCTCTTCAGTTTCTTTATCTCACCGCTCTTTTCGGGAAGGGGGCTATGATAAACTGGGAATAGCTCAATTCCGTCGTAGTCCATTTCTTTCGCGTGAGCCAGAATCTCGCTTGGCGTATAGGTTGCTCCGTAATCGATTTCGCTGGACCAGAATCCGTTTTCTCCGAGAGCAATCCTCCATTTTCTAACCATTAGCAGAAAACATCCTACGAGTATATTTTCAAGATGCTTAGGTTTTTTCTTAAATGCTCTTTTCTGCTTACTCTCTGAACTTCCATCTCTACCGAAATCCAGCCGTCATAACGGTTTTGCTTCAAGGCACCAAATATGCCTTTAAAATTTATTGTCCCTACACCCAGATCCGTGAACATCGTTGCTATTGATCGGTACTCATTTGATCCGAGGGTAACCTTTTCTTTTTCGATCTTTGGCTCTCCCTTATCCTTCGTCAAGTCCTTTACGTGAACATACTTGATTTTTTCACCAAGCCTTTTGACCCATTCCTCGGAGTCGCTGAAGAGCTCTGCGTGAGCCGTGTCAAAACATATGCCTAGATTCTTCATGCCGACGTCATGCAGGAACCTTTCAGCATCCTCTAAAGTCTCAACCAGCGTTCCAGTGTGATGGTGGACGGTGGGAACGACGCCCTTCTCGTCAGCGTACTTGCATACATCCCGCGTGTAGGCGATGAATTGTTGCCATGATAAGGAATTTCTGATTGGAGGGAGATAAAGAGTGTAATCCACACCTAGGTTGTTGCACAAGTCAACAGCCTTTTTTGCATTATTTACGGAGTCTGGATTGTTCATGAAGCCAGACGTTACACATGCCACTTGGAGTTCATATTTCCTAGAAAGCGCCCTTATTTTCCTAAGGTTCTGAACCTCGTCAACGCTGAGTTCTATACCGTCATACCCGGACTCGCTGATGTCCTTAAAAGCCAGTTCCACCTCGTCCGGCGCATACAGGGCGAACGTCTTCCACGCAAATCTCGACATTTACACACCGCTGAAATGTGTTATCAATATGTCCTCGTCGTTCATCAACACTAACGAATTTTTGGACTAATATCGTTTTCCTCGAAGCAGAAAAATTTTGGTAGTATTATAGAATAACATTAAAGGCACCTATTCACAAAAAGAACCGCATTGCACAGCTTGTATTTAGAAAGTTGACTTTCCATGCTAAAACGTGGTTATTTCATGTCGAGTATCGTGCTTGAAGGTGTCAAAAAAATATGACGTTCCACTCGGAGCAGTTGGTCAAAGAGATAAACGGAATATCGCGGGATCTGCGACTGGATGTTCTGGAAATGATTCACAGAAGGGGGCAAGGGCATCCGGGAGGGTCCCTTTCAGCGGCTGAAATCGTTGCAGCTCTTTACTTCCACCATCTCAGGATTGATCCATCTCGTCCAGATTGGCCAGAACGCGACCGCTTCATTCTCAGTAAAGGGCACGCCTGTGCGCTTCTTTATACGGCTTTAGCGCGGCGAAAATTCTTTCCTATGGATGAACTTCAGACGTGGGGGCATCTTAGCGGTCGTCTCCAGGGGCATCCTGACCGGTTGAAAACGCCTGGTGTAGACATGAGTTCGGGCATGGAAGGCCATGGTGTCCCTGTTGGAGTTGGATTATGTTTAGCAGCTCGCCTTAATGGTCTCAGTTACCACGTGTACGTGCTCGTGGGGGATGGTGAATGCCAGGGTGGCGTTCTTTGGGAGGGAGCGATGATAGCGAGTAAATACAGGACTTGGGAATTGACTGTCATCGTGGACAACAACAATGTTCAGCTGGACGGTCCCGTGCACGAAATTATGCCGCTAGACCCATTGGTAGACAAGTGGAAAGCTTTCAATTTTGCCACACTCGAAATTAACGGGCATGACACGCGGCAGGTTTTGGAGGCGCTTGATGCGGCGAAGGAGATTCATGACAAGCCGACGGTCATCATTGCCCACACTACGAAGGGCAAAGGAGTCTCATTCATGGAGAACCAAGCAAAGTGGCATGGTCTGGCACCGAACGACAATGAATACGCTCGAGCTGTCTCGGAGTTGAAGAGAGGTATTAAGGAATGATGAAGAAAATTTCAGTTCGAAAGGCGTACGGCGAAGCCCTTGCTGACTATGGCACCATCAATCCCAAAGTTGTCGTCGTAGTAGCGGATGTTTCGTCGTCCGTTTTCACATCAATTTTTGCTGACCGCTTCACTAAACGGTTCTTTAACGTGGGAATAACGGAACAATCCATGATTGACGTCGCAGCTGGCTTGGCTCTGGGCGGAATGATTCCATTTGCAAACACCTTTGCTACGCTTTTCCTTCGGGCGTTGGAGCAGATTCGGACCTGCGTGGCGTATGCGAAGACTAATGTGAAGATTGTGGGAGGATACTCGGGACTATCCGATTTCAAGGACGGTCCGTCGCACCACACCGAGGCCGACGTCGCCATCATGCGGTCTTTGCCTAACATGACTGTCTTGGAGGCGGCGGATGCCTGTGAAGTAAAAAAGATGGTGCCGCTTGTTGCTGAGTACGACGGACCAGTTTACCTCCGAATCAGCCGAGCAGACATGCCAGCATTGTTTGACGACAGCCATGAAGTGGAAATTGGAAAAAGCTCCATCGTCCAAGACGGTAATGACGTAACCTTCATAGCCAGTGGCATGATGGTTTCTCGTTGTCTGGAAGCCTCAAAGATACTCGCTGAAAAAGCGGTAAAAGCACGTCTGATTAACATGTACTCCATAAAACCTTTGGACGTTTCCGCGATCGAAAAAGCTGCTGAAGAAACAGGCGCCATAGTCACTGCGGAGGAGCATTCAGTGATTGGCGGTTTAGGTGGCGCTGTGGCGGAAACGCTTGGAAATAATTGCATATTACCCATTGAACGTGTGGGAATTGCTGACGTTTTTACTGAAACAGCTCTATCGCACGACGAACTGCTTGATTGTTACGGGATGGGAGTGGGAAGCATCGTCGAAGCGGCATTACATGTCATTAAGCGGAAGAAAAGGTAAATAGTTGTGGCAATGCCAGTATCGGAGAGGTAATGAGGTTTTGGTATGAGGAAAATAAAAGCAGCAATCATAGGATGCGGGCTTGTGTCATCTGCTCACGCCGCGGGTTACTCGGAAGACGAGAGAGCCGAGCTAGTCGCTTTGTGCGATGTTCAAAAAGGCAAAGTCGAGGCGATGGCAAAAGACTTCGGCGTTAAAAAAAGATTTCTTGACTACAGCGACCTTCTGAAAGACAAAGAAATAGACATTGTGGACATCTGTACCCCGCCGTATCTACACGCGGCGATGACTGTAGCAGCAGCTGAGGCGGGAAAACACGTGTTAGTTGAGAAGCCGATGTGCGACTCAATGAAGGTTTCCAATCAGATGATATCTGCAGCAAGAAAGGCTGGTTTGACTCTGATGGTCGGCGAAAGCTACGTCTTCACCACCACACATATGAAGGCAAGGGAACTCATAGACCAGGGTGCCATCGGAAGACCCTTGTTGTTGGCTGAGACGATGGGCATATGGCTTCGTCAAAAACCGGAACCAAACCCCGCGCCGGGAGCCCCCGTGCCTTTCAGGTATGACCCTGTGAAATCACTCGGCGGACTGTACCGTGATGCCATAGACCATTTTCCCCACGCCACAGCGACAGCACGATACTTGATGCAGGACACTGAAATAAGCAGAATCTACGCTTGGTCCAAATCAGCCAAGGACAAATACGGACAGGAGGAAAAAGTGTTCACCTCAGTCATGTGGCAATACAGTGGCGGAGAAAAAAGCGGAACATGGGTCAAGCAAGGGAAAGTTGACCAGCCGGGAGGCTTCAGCACAAC
>CAYGYP010000002.1:0-27236 GCA_964354115.1 uncultured Candidatus Bathyarchaeia archaeon
AGCAATAGTATCTCTAGCACTCCATTTCATGTATAGATTGCTCTATTGGGGAGAGCTTGCTACAGCAGTTCTAAATGTAAAGATGTTGAGTTTGGCAGAGGCAAACGAGGAGTTAAGAGATGAAAAAGTTAAGAGAAAGGAATTTCATGAGGCGTTGGGAAAATTGAAAGTCGAGGTAGTCACTGATTCTGACAAAGCAGCCTTATATATGAAATTGTGTGTGAGACAACCTCGATATTCAGGAGAGTCTACCAGACTTGGACATGATCGTATGCGTTAAACATGTTCCAGAAACAGCAGACGCTGAACTGAAAATTGATGCCACTGGAAAAGCCATTGAGAAAACCGGACTAGTTTTTGACATTAACGAGTGGGACGACTACGCACTTGAAGAGGCGGTGCGAATTAAGGAAAAACAGGGCGGGACGGTGACGGCCATGACTGTAGGCGCTGAAGACTCTGATAGCACGTTGAGAAAATGTCTAGCGCGCGGAGCAGACAAGGCAATCAGACTGACTGATCCAAAATTCGAAGGTTCAGACAGCTATGCCATAGCAAAAATCCTTCACAGCGCCATCAAAACCCTACACTTTGACATCATATTGTGCGGAGTACAATCAGGCGACAGCGGCTATGCCATGGTCGGCCCGATCCTAGCAGAGATGCTTAACGTTGCGCACGCAACGATGGCCAAAAAAATCGAACTTGCCCAGGGCTCAGCAAAAATCAACCGCGAACTCGAAGGAGGCCTAGAAGAGCAGATCGAAGTGAAATTGCCTGCCTTGTTCGCAGTTCAAACAGGCATAAACGAACCAAGATACGTTTCAATAATGGGCATACGCAAAGCCATGCAAAAAGAGATAAAACTCATGACTCTTGCAGACACGGGACTGACTGAAAATGACGTCGGTGTTGCAGGGTCTTGGATTAAACCAGAGAAGCTGTACGTTCCGCCAGTAGAGAAACAGGCGGAATTTCTGAAAGGAACGCCAGAGGAGATCGCAGCTAGGATTACTGAAATTCTGAAGTCTAGGGGGCTCGTCTAAGATGGCCGAAATCCTCGTATTGGCTGAGCACCGGCAGGGACAGATGCGAGACATAACATATGAAATGCTCACCAAAGCCAGAGAACTAGCCGAAAAAACGAGCGCAAAACTGGCTGCTGCCATAATAGGAAAGAACGTCGAAGAGCTTGCAAAACCCCTAACAGAATATGCAAGCGCCGTCATAGTGGTTGAAGACCCGAAGCTGGAGAACTTCAACTCAGAAGCCTACAAGAAGATCCTTTCAAAGCTAATCGCCGACCGCAAACCATTACTGGTTATGATTGGACACACTTCCTACGGGATTGACCTAGCACCCAGACTTGCAACTGCCTTGCACCTTCCACTTGCAACAGACTGCATCGACTTCTCCTTCGAAAACGAAACATTCACTGTAACGCGCCAAATGTTCGGCGGCAAAGTGAACGTTAAAGCAACGGCTCGCAAGGCTGAAACATACATGGTGACAATACGCCAAGCAGCATTCACTGCATCCAAACCGACAACGCTAGCAAACGGGCAGATCACCGAAGCAGCGTCACCGTTGACAGAGGAAATAACGGAAAAACGCTTCATACAATATGTTTTGCCTCCGCTAGGCGGGGTAGACATAACAGCTGCAGAGAAACTCGTAGGCGTTGGCCGCGGAATAAAAGACGTGGCAAACCTGCCTATGATGGAGGAATTAGCAAGAACTCTGGGCGGCGTCTTATCGTGTTCACGGCCAATAGTTGATAAGGGCTGGCTTCCAAGCGACAGGCAAGTGGGCACTTCCGGGAAAACGGTCAAACCGAAACTCTACTTGGCTCTAGGAATAAGCGGAGCTTTCCAACACGTTCTAGGCATGAAAAGCTCAGACCTAATAATAGCCGTAAACAAGGACCCCAAGGCGCCGATATTCAGCTTCGCCGATTACGGAGTTGTCGAAGATCTATTCAAGATAATCCCGCCCCTGAAAAACAAGATTAATGAGTCACGAACACACAAAACATGAGCTAACCTAGGAGAAAGCAGAAAATGGACTTCAAACTCAACGATGAGCAACAAGAAATAAAACGTGCTGTACGCGAATTCGCCGAAAAGGAATTCACGCCTGAACTAGCATTGGAGTACGACCAGAAAGAAGAATTTCCAATGTCTCTCTACAAGAAGGCCGCGCAACTCGGCATCACGAGCATGCGAATACCCCAAGAATACTGCGGACAAGGCTACGGCGTCCTCGAAGACTGCATAGCCGTAGAAGAAATGTGCAGAGTCGACCCAGGCATTGGCGTCGCTATCTCGCTGGGAAACCTGATGATCCCCGATCTGCTGCTTAAGCACGGAAACGACGAGCAGAAGAAGAAGTACATTCCACCGCTTGCAAAGGGCGAAAAAATAGCTGCAGCTGCATTCACCGAGCCTGAACACGGGAGCGACATAACCCGCATGGACTCGACCGCCATAAAAGCCGGAAGCGAATGGACGATCAACGGAGCTAAAGAATTCATAACAAACGCCACGACCGCTGACACGTTCATTCTCCTCTGCCAATCAGACTCGAACGTGCAGCCATCGCACAGGGGACAAAGCATATTCATCGCTGAGAAAGGCATGTGCGGACTGGAAGCTACAAAACTGCATGGAAAGATGGGCATTAAGCCATGCGTCACAGGGTCACTTTCGATGTGCGACTTGAAAATTCCCGAAACACACCTTGTGGGCGAACTAAACAAGGGCTTCTACTACACGCTTGAGCTCTTCGACGGAACCAGAATCACCGTAGCTGCACAGGCCGTAGGCATGGCTCAAGGCGCATTCGAAAAAGCTCTAAACTATGCAAAATCAAGGAAGCAGTTTGGACAACCGATAATGAACTTCCAGGGCATAAGCTTCAAACTGGCGGAGATGGCCATCAAAATCGAGTCTGCCCGACTGATGATGTACAAGGCAGCTTGGCTCTACGACAAGGAAAAGCCAAACGCAGTTGCAACTTCAATGGCAAAAGCTTACGCAAGCCGCGTGGCCATGGAAGTCACAGACCAAGCTATACAGGTCTTCGGAGGATACGGCTACTTGGCAGACTACCATGTCGAACGCTTCCACCGATGTGCGAAGATAACCGAAATCTACGAAGGAACGAGCGAAATCCAGAAGAGCACCATCGCCGGATACCTCGCAAAACAACCATAAACCCTTTTCCACATCTTTTCTTTATCGTTCCGCAAGCAAATGTATATTGGGTATTCAAAAGTTTTATTACTATTCTTGGTTCACACCAATAACAGATTCAAAGGACGCGATCATATTGACAGCTGAGAAAATCAAGAAAGCTGCAGTGATCGGATCAGGAGCCATGGGCCATGGAATCACTCAACTTCTCGCCACAACTGGACACCATGTCACCATGGTCGACATCAACGATGAAATACTGCAAAAGGCCATGGAAAAAATCAAGTGGAGCCTCGGCAAATTCGTCGAAAAGAAGAGAATAAGACAAGAAGATGCAGATGCCACGCTGGCAAGAATAGCCACAACAACAAGCTATGAGCAGGCCGCAAAGGACATAGACTTCGCAATAGAAGCGGCACCTGAGAACATTGAACTGAAAAAAACAGTTTTCTCCAAGCTTGACCAAGTTGCACCTCCGCATGCAATATTGGCCTCTAACACGTCGACGCTCAGCATAACTGAAATGGGAAAGGCAACCAAGCGTCCGGACAAAGTTGCAGGAATGCACTTTTTCAATCCACCACTGTTCATGGCGTTGGTCGAAGTGATAAAGGGCAACAACACAAGCCAGGAAACGATGAACGTCCTCGCTGATCTTGCCAAGAAACTTGGAAAAACGCCAGTAATAGTGCGAAAAGACGTTCGTGGGTTCATTGTAAACCGTATACTTGGAGCCGTATTCAACGAGGCCTTCTGGGCCTACCATCGCAAAGAAGCCACGATGGAGGGAATAGATTCCTCAGTCAAATACACCGGAGGCTTCCCAATGGGATGGTTTGAACTCGGCGACTTCGTCGGACTCGACATAGCCTACGAAGTTGGCAAAATACTCTACGAGACCTATGGAGAACGGTTCAAGCCATGCAATGAGGTTATAGAACCCTTAGTGAAGGAAAAGAAGCTCGGACAAAAGACCGGCGCGGGCTTCTACGATTGGACAAAGGGAAGGCCGCGAATACCTTTCAACCTGCTCGATGAATATGACGTTGACAGGTCTTGGGCAGTTGCTGTGAACGAGGCTGCTTGGCTCATTCATGACGACGCCGCAAACCCAGCGGACATCGACACAGGCATGAAACTCGGCACGTACTGGCCATCAGGCCCATGCGAATACGCAGATCGGACGGGAATAGATGTGGTATTAGACAAGCTCAAAGAGCTTCACGCAAAATACAATATGGAAATGTACAAACCCTGTCCAGTGCTCGAAGATTACGTCAACAAAGGCTGGACAGGAAAGAAGTCAGGAAGGGGGTTTTACTAAGTGAAATTTGACTTAGACGAAGGTCAAATAGGGATCGTAAACGCGGTTAAGGAATTCTGTGCCAAAGAATTCAAGCCCGAATTGGCGCTGGAGCTTGACAAGAAAGAAGAGTTCCCGATGGAACTATACAAGCAAGCGGCTAGACTCGGGTTCACGAGTCTCAGTTTTCCAGAAGAATACGGCGGACAGGGCTACGGCCTGCTTGAAACATGCTTGGCCATCGAGGAAATGTGCAGAGCCGACTCCTCGCTGGGTGTTGCCGTGTCAAGTGGAAGCTTTGGAACCGAATTCATCGCCGTGCTTGGCACCAAGGAACAGAAGGAAAAGTATCTGCCGCCCATATGCAAGGGTGATTGGATAAGTGCAGCAGCATTTACTGAGCCGAACGTAAGCGGAAGCGACATTACCCGCATGGAGACGACTGCCACAAAATACGGGAACGAATGGTGGATAAACGGAACAAAAACCTTCATAACAAACGCCACAACCGCCGACTTCATAATCGTCCTAGCACAAACAGACACGAAGATCAGACCGACCTACAGGGGAGAAACCCTCTTCGTCGTAGACAAGGGCACGCAGGGACTTGAAACCTCAAAGCTGCATGACAAGATGGGGATCCGTTGCTCAGTCACGGGCGAAGTCCGATTTGACAGCGTGAAAGTGATCGACCAGAATATAGTTGGCGAGCTGAACAGAGGCTTCCACCATTCTATGGAATTCTTCGACAAAACAAGAGTGGGAGTCGCATCACAGGCTGTAGGTATGGCTCAGGGTGCTTTCGAAATAGCCTTCAAATATTCCAAGCAAAGAGAGGCCTTCGGGCAGCCATTGCTTCAGCATGAACTCATAGGTGCAGGCTTAGCTGAAGCCATGACAAAGATTGAAGCAGCAAGATGGCTGACTTATCGGGCTGCTTGGCTAGTTGACGTGGGCAAGATGGATCCTATGGTAACGGCAATGGCTAAATTCTACGCGGGCAAAATCGCCATGGAAGTCACTGACCTCGCCATACAAGTTCTCGGCGGCTATGGATATTTGGGCGAATACCGCGTCGAAAGGTACCATCGAGACGCAAAGATAACCGAGATCTACGAAGGCACAAAAGAAATCCAGAAGCTCACTGTGCTCAAGTATCTGCTCAGAAAATTCTGAAAAACATTATAGGCACGTGGACCTAAGAACAAGCTAGGTGAAAAAGTTGAGCAAGGCATATGAAACAGTGAAAGTGGAAAGAGAACAAGACGTTCTGTGGATAATACTGAACAGAGCACATAGGCTGAACGCCTTCAATGACGTTCTAATCGAAGAACTTGCAGACGCGCTAGACACAGCTGAAAAGGACGCAAGCATAAGATGCATCGTGATAATGGGCGACGGTGACAGAGCCTTCAGCGCAGGCGCTGACGTCACCATGTTCCCGAAAGCCACGCCGGTAAAGGCTGAAGAATTCTCCAGAATGGGACAGAAAGTCTTCGGCAAAATAGAAGAAATGTCCAAACCCGTGATTGCCGCGATAAACGGTTTTGCGCTCGGCGGAGGATTGGAACTAGCCCTAGCCTGCGACTTCAGAATAGCCGCTGAACATGCAGAACTCGGAAGCCCAGAAATATCATTGGGGTTAATCCCAGGCTGGGGAGGAACCCAAAGACTCGTGAGACTCATTGGACTGCCAAGGGCCAAGGAACTCGTGATGCTAGGAAACAGGCTGAAAGCTGACGAAGCATTAAAAATAGGGCTTGTCAACAAGATTGTGAACTACGAGAAGCTACGCGATGAGGTTCGCGAAATGGCTAAGAAACTCTCTGAAGGACCGCCCGTGGCCATGAAATACGCGAAACATGCTTTGAATTTTGGAACGCAGGTGCCTCTTGACACTGGTCTACGGTTGGAAGCTGGCCTCATGGGACTGACGTTCTCTACGGAAGACCTTAAAGAAGGACTAGAGGCTTTCATGGCGAGGCGAAAACCCGAGTTCAAAGGTAAATAGCCTTCATACCCATCTTTTTTCTTTATATTTGCGCTCTTCTCTAATTTGGATGTTGAAAATGTGAGTGTCATGAGAAAAGTAGCAGTTATTGGTGTGGGAAACGCAAAGTTCGGCGTAAGAGGCGACGTTAACGTGTCGGAACTGGCTTTTGAAGCAGTTAGGCCGTCTCTCCAAGACGCGGGCATAGCTGCGAAGGACGTTGAAATTGTTGCCGTAGGCTCCGTCGGGGCCGGAGCATGGTATGAGGAACTGCTTCCAGCAGTGGTTGTGGGCGAATACTGCGGCTTGACAGGGGCAGGCCTTGTCCGATGTGAAGCGGCTTGTGCAAGTGGTAGTGCAGCTTTCTTCACAGCTTATTCGGCAGTTGCGAGCGGGCATGCTGAAATCGCGATGGCCCTGGGGGTTGAGAAGATGAGAGAGATTGATACGCCGACGGCCATGGAATGGATTGGAAGAGCAGGATACTATTTCTGGGAGTTTCACAACTTCGGAATGACCTTTCCAGCGTACTATGCACTGTATGCCAGTGCGTACATGGCCAAATACGGCGCTACTGAGGAAGATCTGGCTTTAGTAGCTGTGAAAAACCACAAGTATGCCGCCATGAACCCAGTTGCGCACCTCCAGAACAAGATAACTGTTGATGATGTCCTTTCATCCATGGTAATCGCATCGCCGCTTAAGCTGTACGATTGTTCTCCTATCACTGATGGTGCCGCTTCAGTCATCGTTGCTTCAGAAGAAAAAGCCAAGGAGCTGAAGATTGACACGCCAGTGTGGGTTGCAGGGATCGGCTATTCGTCCGGAACAGCTAACTTGAGTAAGAGACAGGATTTTGTGGGTTTGGATGCAAGCGTGCTGGCTTCTCAGAGGGCATACAAGGCTGCTGGAATTACGCCAAATCAGGTTGATTTCGCCGAGGTTCATGACTGCTTTACTAACGCGGAGATAATGGCCTACGAAGACCTTGGTTTCTGCGGTCGAGGCGAAGGAGTGAAGCTCCTGCGTGAAGGGCAAACTGAAATCGGCGGCAGGATACCGGTAAACATGGACGGCGGGTTGAAGGCCAAGGGGCATCCAATCGGCGCGACTGGTTGCTCAATGATCTACGAGTTAACCCGTCAACTCAGGGAAGAGGCTGTTGAGAAGACCAGGCAGGTTCCGCTGAAGAACTACATTGGGCTTGCTCACAACGTCGGCGGGACAGGGCATTACTGCTATGTAACGGTATTGAGGAGATGAATGGTATGACTTCGACATCTATGCCTAACATAAAGTCCAGGCCCATAACAATAGTAGAAGAGATTCCAATAAGCAAAACTCTCAGATTCTGGGAGGGCTTGAAAGAAGGGAAAGTCCTCGCCACAAAATGCTGCGAGTGCGGGAAGCTGTATTTTCCACCCTCTGCGGACTGCCCTGACTGTCTGTGCACAGATATGAGTTGGGTTGAGCTGAGCGAGGAAGCAGAAATCGAGGCCTTTACACACGTCGTGGTCAGGCCAACATCCTTCTCTCAGAACAAGCCATACACTGTGGCCATAGGAAGGCTGAAGGAAGGCGTGAAAATACTTGCTTGGCTGACTGGGTTCAAGCTATCACAAATCAAGGTGGGCATGAAGGTCAAGCTAATGGCTAAAGCTTCACAAGAAGGAAACCCGACATACGAATTCGTACCTCCCTAGTGAGTTAGCCTTCGCGTTTGCAAACCTTGGCCTTCAGAGTGCGTTGCATTCACGTTTGAGCTAGGTACCCCTTAGAAAGAGACCGAAAAAAGGGGGGACCCCAAATTCGAAACGTTAGAAGAGCAAGCAAAATGTACGTAGCCTGTACGCTAACGCATGCCAACAGAACATCATGGTTCTGCAGCGTTCTGGTGCCAGCTTCTTATCCACTCAATAGTATCAGTGATCAGTTGTTGTTCTTTTCCTTTGTAAATGTGATCTGCCGAGTCTATTACAACAAGAGTCTTTGGTTCGTTGGCTGAACGATAGACTTCTTGCGCTTCGTCCACACCCACAATAATGTCACTTTGCCCAATCACTATTAGTAGCGGGATATGAAGCTTGGAAGCAGCCTCACACTCGTTCAACGTCATAAGTTTCTCTCTCACGAGCCTAGGACGAAGGTCTATTCCATACACTTCAAGTTTGTACCATTTTGAAATGTCGAGAATTCCGTCTATTCTAGAAAGGATTAGGAAACGGTACAGACCAAGTGTTCCATGTGTGCGTTTAATGAATTTCTTAACGTTGTAATTGTGATTCTTTGGCGTAGACCATAATACGAGTCCTCGAACTCGCGTCTCGCCTTCAAGTGCATAGAGGGAAACAGCTCCACCAAGGCTGTGCCCCACAACGAAAATATCGTTCGGAGCGACTTCGGGTCTTGACGCCAAGTAATTCAAAGCACATTTCACATCTTCTTGCTCGCCGTTACCGTAGCCAAATTCTCCTGTGCTCCTCCCTACCCCGCGAAAATCAAAAACAAGAGACACAAACTCTGCCTTGAGCGCTTCTCCTGCTAATCGCGTATAGATTCTCAGGCCCTGCGAGCCTCGTGCGTCCATGCCGTGGCAGATAAGCACTGCTGGGGCAGGAACAGCATTTGGTATGTGCAGTTCACCGTAGAGCTTTATGTTGCCACATCGCATCCAGATTTGCTCAATTTTCACGTCGAGGCCTTCTGCAGAAAGTATTATTACATCTCACTACTGATATATAGAAGACGGGTTCTAGGTTATGGCGTCTAAGAGGAAGGTCAAAAAAGAGCCATCCCAACCTTCTGAAAAGCCCTGGTTCAAGTTCTGGCCCGAAGGAGTTCCCAAGCACATCGAGTATCCTCAAGTTCCGCTTTCCGACCTGTTGAAAAAAACGGCTGAGAAATATCCTAAGAATATCGCAACGGTCTATTTTGACAAGGGAATCGCCTACAAGGATTTGAGTGTAGCTACAGACAAGTTTGCAACCGCACTTAGCAAGTTGGGAGTGAAGAAAGGCGACAAAGTAGCCCTTTTTCTGCCGAACGTGCCTCAGTTCATGATCTCATATTATGGTGCAATCAGAATCGGAGCGATCGAAACTGCCATAAGCCCGATGTACAGGGAACGTGAAGTAGAACACCAATTGGTTGATTCCGAAGCTGAAACCATAGTTTCTTTGGACATGCTTTACCCGATCGTCGAGAAAGTCTGGGAGAAAACCAAACTAAAAAGGGCAATCATAACAAACCTGAAGGAATACATGCCTTTCGCCACAGTTGCGGTAGGTTCGCTACTGAAGAAGATTCCCTTGCTTAAGATTGAACGTAAGCCGAACATCTATTTCCTCCAAGAGCTTCTGCGAGATAATCCGCCAGAACCTCCAGAAGTAGAAATCAATCCTAAAGAAGACCTGGCTGCATTACAGTACACTGGAGGAACTACAGGCCTTTCGAAGGGCGCGATGCTCACGCATGCGAATCTTGTCTCGAACGCTGTCGCATGCGCTGAGTGGCTTCAGGGAAAGATGGGTGAAGAATGTTTCCTAACTGTATTGCCGTTGTTCCACATTTATGGCATGACGACGGGAATGAACGCACCCATGTATTTGGCCGGGAAAATGGTCACGCTTCCAAGATTTGACGCAATGAGCACCTTAAGGGCCATTCAAAAGCATAAGGTCACCGTTTTCTGCGGTGCCCCAACAATGTACGCGCTACTGCTCGCTCATCCAGACGTGAAAAAATACAATCTCAAATCCGTGCGTTTCTGCATATCCGGGTCGGCTCCACTACCGCCAGAGGTACAAAAGAAGTGGATGGAAGTGACAGGCGGAGTCCTTGTGGAAGGCTACGGCCTTACCGAGTCTTCACCTGTGACGCATTGCAATCCGCTTGACAGATCAATGAAGACTGTTAAGGTAGGTAGCATTGGCCTGCCTTGGCCGGACACAGACGCAAAGATCATGGACATTGAGACAGGCGAAATGGAGCTTGGAACTGGCGAAGTGGGAGAACTCGTCGTTAGGGGTCCACAGGTGATGAGTGGCTACTGGAAGATGCTTGAAGAAACTGCTAGCGTCCTCAGAGGTGGATGGCTTTACACGGGCGACATTGGAAAGATGGATGAAGACGGCTACTTCTACATTACGGACAGGAAGAAAGACCTAATCAAGTATAAGGGCTACAGCGTCTATCCACGCGAGATTGAAGATGTGCTCTACGAACACCCAGCCGTAAAGCTTTGCGCAGTCGTGGGCAAGCCTGACCCTGTGGCAAGCGAGATACCGAAAGCATTCGTGGTGCTAAAAGACGGGGCAACCGCCACTGAAGAGGAAATCAAGAAGTTTGTGAACGAAAAAGTTGCACCCTACAAGGCCATAAGAGAATTGGAATTCAGAAAAGAGCTGCCAATGACATTGGTAGGCAAAGTTCTCAGAAGGGTCCTGCAGGAAGAAGAAAGACAAAAAGCGACAAAAACCTGACCTTTGCTCAATTAGTTCGCGGCAGAGCCTTCAGCATACGTTAATCATGCTGGTTCATTGATTTTCTTTCCGGTTTTCTTTGTCCATTCATTGATTAGAACTGCGAATTGCTTCTCAACATTTGGTCGGTGTATGCTATTGTAAGCGCAGAACGACCGTATCTTCATGTCAGGTGTCACGTAATGAATGGCACATCTCTGAACCCTCTCTAGATCAAAGTTCCAAACGTCTTGAAAATGCATAATCCCAATCATCACTATCCTTCGCATGAATTCTCCTAGCGCCTCGTAGCTTCCTTTAGTAATGACGCTTCTGATCAGTCCTCGCACGAAGTCAGATTTTGCCATCGGCAAGAGCTTAAGCATCTTCAGCTTGGCCATCGTCTTCTTACCTTTGGCGCCTGAATAGTAAATGTCCCAGAACACGTCGGCAAATTTGTCCACGTCCACGTAGTTCATTATGGGCTTGAACGACCCATCTTTATCCACAACCAAGAATGTGGCAGCGCCGCACATAGGATGCATCGTAAAATCTGGGTACACCTTACTCTTGATTACGCCCATTCCCTTCGTCATCGGAACTGGCCAGTTGACGGGTCGCCAATCCCACCGCGAGACGACTCCGTTGGTCTGCTCCTCGATCTCCTTAATTGTGTCAGGTATGGTTATCCTTAGCTTTCGCATTTCGTCCTTCTGAAGTCTGCCTGCCATCGAAACGGGCTGAATGTTTATGCATCGGACCACATCGTGGTTTTCCACAGCATAATCAACAATGGCTCCTAAATCCTTATCATTCACGCCTTTGCATAAGGTGACAACCAGAACAATCGAGTCTAAGCCTATCTTTCTTGCGTTGTCTATGACCTTCTGCTTTATGGGAACAAGACTGGTCCTTGCTCTTGTCGCCTTGTATATTTCCTCTCTCAAGCCGTCAAACTGAAGATAAAGCGTGCTCAAACCCGCATCAAGCAACTTCTTGAAGTATTCAATGTCCTCGGCTATGCGCAAACCGTTAGTGTTAACCTCAATATGGCTTATTCCAGCCTTCTTTGCCTCCTTAATCAGGTCGGGCAAATCATTCCGCATTGTTGGCTCGCCTCCACTGAACTGTAGCGCATTGCAGGCCCATGGGCTATTATTCCTCAGAAGCTTGATCATGTCCACGATCTGCTCGTAGGAAGGCTCATAGACGTAGTTCGAGGCTCCAGCGTAAGCGAAACAAACGGGACAAGCCATGTTGCATCTATTCGTAACGTCTATTATGCCCAAAATCGTAGGTGTCTTATGTTGAGGGCAAATCCCACAATCAAAAGGACAACCATTCATGGTCTTGGTGTGCGGATTCTCTAGGCCGCTGCCCGTATATCGAGCGTTATACCAGTTATCATAGAACCACTTGAAAAGCTCGGCATCACCCCAATAAACGTCCTCAAACTTCCCATGCTGAGGGCAGGTCTTCTCCAAATAGATAACGCCGTCCTGCTCGTAAATTCTCATAGGGATCCTATTCATGCATTCGGGGCATAGACTCGTTGAATAAGCTTCAAACTTTGCAATTTCCTGTTCCTGCTTTGCCATCCGATTGACCTCCGAAAGATACGATTAGTAGCTAAACAAGTAAGCCATTAATATCTCTAATCGTCTACGGCCGTTTAACAAGAACCTACGATAGGTTGGCTGATCGTGAGCTTCTCTTCATGTCCTTGGTCATCAGAAGGCCGAGGTTCAAACCTGATGTCAGGACTACGTGCGAAGTAACCACTAAGAAGACGATAAGAACCGCGGGCTGAGAATTGCAGAGTCCTGTAAGAGGTCAAAATGTATATGAACCGTCTTCCGTCTCTAAGCTAAAGAGATGGCTTCAGTGCGCGTGAAGATCAACGTTACTGGCATAGTTCAAGGCGTGGGGTTCCGCCCATTCATCTATCGCACTGCAGTACACAACGATTTGAAGGGCTATGTCAAAAACAGAGGCGATGCAGGCGTAGAAATCCTCCTCGAAGGAGACCAACACGCAATCAGAAACTTCATGCGCGACCTAAAAGAGAAGAAACCTCCTCTTGCGCATATCTATGAAATCGCGACGACAAAGCTAGCTGGAATAGCAGAACACAAAGAGTTCACGATTCACAAAAGCTCAAACGCGGCAGAGCTTTCAGGATCAACTATCCCGCCAGACGTAGCAATATGTAGCGACTGTCTGAAAGAGCTTGGAGACTCAAAGGACCCGAGATACAACTATTTCTTCATCACGTGCACAAACTGCGGCCCAAGATTCACAACAATCGAGAAGCTGCCATACGACCGCGATAATACGACCATGAAAGAATTCCCAATGTGCAGCTTCTGCAATAGCGAATACGCCGATCCCCTGAACAGGCGTTTCCACGCGCAAACGATTGCATGCCCAAGATGCGGCCCGAAAGCATACTTAACCACTTCAGAAGGCAGGATGATCAAATACAAAGATCCAATCCGACAGGCAGGCAAACTTCTATCAGATGGCAACGTAATAGCCATAAAAGGATACGGCGGATTCCACTTAGCAGCGTCAACAACCAAAGAAAAGCCACTGATCAGACTTAGAGAGGCCAAACACAGAAGCCAAAAACCCTTCGCTATCATGGCGCGAAGCCTAGAGGCCGTACGTACCTTTGCGGACATAGGCGAAGAAGAAAGACGGTTGCTCAATTCCTATGCCCGTCCAGTAGTCTTATTGAACAAAAACAAAACCTATTATCTGTCAGATTTGATCGCGCCAGGCCTGCACAACATCGGAGTGATGCTGCCCTACACTGGCTTACATCACATGCTTTTTGATAATGTGGACGATGCTGCCTTCGTGATGACGAGTGCAAATCCCCCAAACCAACCAATCACAAAAGACAATGAAGAGGCCTTGAAAACACTTGGCGGCGTCGTTGACTATCTTCTTTTTCATAATCGGCAAATAGCCTACAGATGTGACGACTCGGTAATCCGTACGCACAGCAACAGACCAGTTTTCATCAGACGCTCACGCGGCTATGCACCTGCACCAGTGAGGCTTAAGGAAAAGACAGAGCGCTGCGTGGTCGCTCTGGGCGGGGAACTCAACAATACTTCTTGCATATTGCTTGAAGACAAAGCTTTCATATCCCAACACATAGGCGACGTGGAAAATGTTGAGGCAAAAACGTTCTTGGAAGAGGCTACGAGACATCTCGTCCACTTAACAAATTGCACGATTGAGGCCATCGCGTGTGATCTACATCCAAAATTCGTAACCTCAAGACTTGCTAGTGAGCTGGCCGAAGAAAACGGTTGGCAGCTAGTTCAGGTTCAGCATCATTATGCACACATTGCTGGGTTAATGATCGAACATGAAGCCAGAGAGATGATTGGCGTATGCTGCGATGGATACGGGTACGGCACAGACGGCGAAGCGTGGGGCGGCGAAATATTGCTTTGCGCAAGAGAATCAGCTGGCTTCAAACGCATTGCACATCTAGAAAAACAGCCACTTCTAGGTGGAGACCTAGCAACGCGTTATCCGCTGAGGATGGCTGCGGGAATACTCCATAAAGAAGCCGACGTCGAGCCGTGGCTTATGCACCATACGAAGCATTTCCCGCATGGTAAACAGGAGATAAATATAATCCTTGACCAACTACGTGGTAACCGCAGCATCGCACAAACGACAAGCTGCGGCAGGGTCCTAGATGCAGCTTCAGCCATTCTAGGGATATGTTACGAACGCACCTACGAGGGTGAGCCAGCCATGAAACTCGAATCAGCCGCGACGAAGGGCAAAGATGTCCTGAAACTCGAACCTGTAATAGAGGGTGACAAACTGGAAACCACACAAATGATGCGAGAACTGTTCGAGAACAGATGCAAGTATTCCAAATCAGATCTGGCGTATTCTGCGCATTTGTATCTAGCCAGAGGGTTGGCGGAACTAGCTATTGAAAAAGCATTGGAGAATAAAGTCAAAACAGTTGGCTTTTCAGGCGGGGCTGCATGCAACGAAATATTGGCTTCAGCCATGCGAAGGGCAGTGGAAGGTGCTGGTCTGAATTTTCTGGTTCATGAGGTTGTTCCTCCGGGCGACGGTGGCATATCCTTTGGTCAAGCTGTGGTAGGTGGATTTCTTCAGCCTAGACCATAACTGATTTATTGCCGCATATTCTCGCCTATGTATACTGATAGAAATGTGTCTGGCGATTCCGGCAAAAGTTGTGAGTGTTAAAGAAAACAGTGCATGCGTTGATTTTGGCGAAGGGGTTCTTAGAGAGGTTAACGTGACGCTTGTGAATGTTAAAGCTGGCGACTACGTTTTGGTGCACGCAGGATACGCCATCCAAGTTTTAGATGAAAAAGAGGCGCAGGAAACTATACAATTATGGAACCAGATTCTCGAAGTAGAAACTTAGACTCAGAATCAGGGTTAAGTTGAATTGAGATGGCCGAGAGACTGAGGTTTAGGGATCCTGATCTGGCAAAACGTGTGACAAGCAGAATAAACCAGCTTACAAAGGGAAAGGAGACCGTGAAGATATGCCATGTATGCGGCACTCATGAATGGACAATCACGCACTATGGTCTGCGCAGCCTCTTACCTCAGAATGTGGAAGTGATAGCTGGGCCAGGATGCCCAGTCTGCATAGTGCCAGCCTCAGAAACAGATGAAGCAGTGCAACTGGCGTTGAAAGGAGTTGTCGTCACGTGCTTTGGCGATCTTCTGCGCGTTCCAGGATCAAGAATGTCACTCTTGGACGCTAAGGCTGAAGGAGCCGACGTCCGCGTCGTCTATGGAGTTGGCGACGCTGTCAAAATGGCGCGCGAAGAAGCAACCAAAGAATTCGTGTTTTTTGCTGTCGGTTTCGAAACAACGTCTCCGTCGACGGCCGTCGAAATACTAAGCAAGCCCCCCGAGAATATGAGTTTCCTGATTTCCCACCGCATAATACCGCCAGCCATGAAGCTACTCGTCAAAATGAAAGAACTAAGCCTAGATGGCTTCATAGCACCTGGCCACGTCAGCACAATTATCGGGTTGAAGCCCTACGAGATCTTTCCAAAAAAATATCGAATGCCAGTAGTAGTGGCCGGCTTCGAACCTCTAGATGTTCTAATGGGCATCTACATGATTCTGAAACAATTAAGCAAGGATAAGCCGTCCTTGGAAAATGAATATGCACGTGCTGTGTGGCCTCAAGGGAATCCCAAGGCCCAGAGAATCATGGCAGAAGCTTTTGAGATCGTGGACGGCAGATGGCGTGGGCTTGGAAACATAGGCTCTTCAAAATTCAACCTAAGAGAAGAACACAAGGTCTATGACGCTCATTTAAGATATGGCGTAAAAATCGAATACGGCGTTGACACAAAGCTAGGCTGTCGATGTCACTTGGTTGTAATAGGAAGAATCAAACCCACAGAATGCCCCATGTTCATGAAAGAATGCACACCCCAGAGACCAGTCGGAGCATGCATGGTCAGCACCGAAGGAACATGCCGAATATGGGCAACGACAAAACCAGACTGACACGTTCAGGCCCAGACCCATTGCCGTCAGCATATTCTGGGAACTGGGTCGCCTACAGGTCTGGCGACTATTCTTTTCCCCCCGACAGCTGTCTGCATGGCCACACCCTTGAAGTCCCTGGTTGTTTCTCCAATGATTTCTGCGTTCTTCCCGTACTTCGTCGTTCTTAAGAAGCTCAGTATGTCTTCAGCTTTTTCCTTTGCTGTACCTATTATCATTTTTCCCTCGTTTCCAACTTCAAATGGGTCCAACCCCAACATTTCACATGCTGCTTTCACGTCTTCTCTTATTGGTACCTTGTCTTCATGAATCAATATGCCTACGTTGGATTTTTCGCTGACCTCATTCAGAGCGTCAGCTATACCGCCTCTTGTCGGGTCTTTCATCGTCACTATTCCGCCCACTTCCCCTAGCACACGTTGAATCAGACGATTCAAGGGTTGAACATCAGATCTGATCTCGCTTCCAAAGTGCAGCCCTTCTTGGGCGGATAGGACGGCGAGTCCGTGGTCTCCAATCGTTCCAGACAAGATTATCTTGTCACCTGCGACGAGGTTTGAGTCAAGTATCCAACGTTTCTGAAAACTACTTCTAAATCTCCTAACAACCTTGAGATTCTTCTCCAGAGCAGGTGTTCTTCTCCCAATCCCCGAAGTGTTTACTATGCAGCCGCCTAGGCTTCCCTTTTCAACAACTTTGGTGTCTCCTGTAACGATACAGACACTAGCCTCTTTGCATGTACGTTGCATGCTAGCCAAGATTCTCTCGAAATCTGATATCGCTAAGCCCTCCTCTAGTACGAAGCCGCATGCCAAAGCATAGGGTTCAGCGCCCACGGCTGCTATGTCGTTCACAGTGCCTGATACTGCCAGCCGGCCGATGTCACCACCTGGAAAGAAAATGGGTTTGACAACGTGTGAGTCGCTCTTCAAGGCTACGTCGCCGACAACGGCTGCATCATCCATCGCTTCAAGAGGAACTTCGGCATCGCCTACGCCGCCGAAATACTTCACGATATAGTCTTTGACTAAATTGTGCATAACCGTCCCGCCAGCACCATGAAGCATTGTTATGAGTCCTGTCTCAGCAGTCATTTTTCCATCCTTGCCTCCAACTTTGAATACTAACCTTAGAGGTTGAACATAAACACATCGTGAAAATACACAGAGGCGTTTGATTAACTTCAAAATGAAGAGTGTTCTTCCGTAAGCTATGCCCGAAACAAACGGATATTCCTCAATTATTGCGGCATCCATTATATAGGGGACGACGCGAACATCTTTCACTCTTGTATTTCTGTAGATAGGCAGCGAGAGTTCAAGACTGTTTGAAACTGCTAATCAGTCTGGAAAGCATTTGCAGTGAAGGAAAACCATATAAATCGCCATGTTGCTGTTCAATTGCACAGTTGGAGAGAGTACAAGGTGCCAAAATGGGGATACTCGATAACGGAGGAAGAGCTGGATCCGGAGAAAACGGTGAAAGCAAGTGCACGAGAGGTTAGGGTATCCCACAAGGCGGTACGGGAAGTCTGCAGAACAATAAAGGGAATGATGCTTCCCAAGGCAAAACAGTATCTTCGAGATGTGATGGCCAAAAAGAAGCCGGTTCCGTACAGACGATTTACGAAGAAACTTGGACATCGTCACGGACTTGAAAAGGCCTGTGTAGGGAAATATCCAGTCAAAGCGGCTGAGCATGTGCTTAAAGTGCTTGAAGGAGCAGAGGCCAACGCAGAGAACAAAGGATTGGATATTGACAGACTCCGCATCATTCACGCGTCTGGATCCCAAGGGATGAAAATGAAGCGATTCGCGCCGAGGGCACAGGGCAGAGCCACGCCTCATTTCGAGATTCTGTGTCACATCGAAATAGCTCTTCAGGAGAAACCGGAGATAGGAGAAGAGGCTTAGTGGCCGTCGTAAAGCATTTCGTGACTGAATCCATCAAGAGGACGGAGATAGACGAGTTCCTGGAGAACAAGCTTGAGAGAGCAGGATATGGGGGCGTAACCATATCAAAAACTCCCTTAGGAACTCACATAGTAATCTACGCAATGCGACCCGGCTTGGTGATAGGCCGCGGGGGAGAAACAATAAGAGAACTTGCGAGCATTCTGGAGGAGAAGTTTCATGTTTCGAACCCCCAAATCTCTGTTTCCGAAATTGAGATTCCGGAATTGAACGCTTATGTTGTCGCTTCAAAACTCGCATCAACCCTGCAAAGGGGCGTGCATTTCAGACGCGCCGGATTTTGGGCTCTAAACCAGGTTATTGAAGCCGGAGCACTGGGCGCAGAAATAGTCATAAGCGGCAAGCTGAGAACAGAAAGAGCAAGATACGAGAAGTTCAAGTCAGGTTACTTGCCTAAGTGCGGCGAGCCTCCACTAAGATACATGAGGAAAGCCGAGGTCCACGTCCAGCTTAAGCCAGGAATGTTCGGTGTGAGAGTCAGAATAATGCCTCCTGACGCACAATTCCCAGACAAAATCAAAATAGTTGAGACACTGCCTCCAGAGGAAGAATCAACAGAGACGAAGGAGAAAGCACCAGCAGAAGAAGCCAGCACTGATGAACAGGAGGAGGCAGCCGCTTAGATGCCGATACTGCGAATCAAAGAAATGCGTGACATGCCCCCTGAAGAGCGAACAAAAAAACTCGGTGAACTCAGAACTGAGATTCTAAGATTAAGAACTATGGTTAGGGCAGGCGGAACAATCGAGAATCCAGCCAGAATTAGAGAATTGCGCAAAACAATCGCGCGAGTCTTAACAATAGAAAGAGAACAAGAGCTTGGATTAGTCAAAACGAAGAAGACGGAGAAGAAAAAGGAGAAGAAGAAATGAAGGTGACTCCTGAAATAATCCGTCACGAATTCATCGGAACCCAAGGGAAAATCGTCAAGAGCACGAATTTAGACTATGTGGGAATATCCGGCAAGATAGTCGATGAAACCCGAAACACCTTCACAGTCTTAGATGGAGGCAAAAGAAAGGTCATAGCGAAGAACTCTACTATCTTTCACTTTGGTTTTCCTGATAGCACAGTAGTTGAGGTGGATGGCAAGCTTTTGGTAGGAAGACCTGAGGATCGCCTCAAGAAGACCATCAGGAGATTATGGTAATGTCTTTTACTTCCAAGAAGCCTAAGAAAACCTGTAAGGATAGGAATTGTCCCTTCCACGGAGAGCTTTCAATTCGAGGTCATGTACTGGAAGGAGTTGTAGTTAGCGCAAGGATGGATAAGGCCGTTATTGTCAAACGCGACTATCTTAATTATGTTTCGAAATTTATGAGGTATGAAAGAAGACACAGCCGCATTCCATCCCACATCCCTCCTTGTATGGAAGTAAAAGAGGGAGACCGTGTAAGAATCGCTGAGTGTCGCCCCATAAGCAAGACCGTGTCTTTTGTGGTTGTTGAAAAAACGGGAGAGGGCTGAAATGGCAGCAAAGGCAAAGCACAGAGCCTTGGTTGCAAGAGGTATGGTTGGGCAAGGGCCTAAAATCGCAAGGGGGCTAGTGCCTGGTTCCATGCTGAGATGCGCCGACAACTCAGGTGCCAGAATACTCCGATTGGTCCAGGTCATGGGATACAAGGGAAGACTGCGGCGATACCCATCTGGCGGAGTGGGCGACAAGATAACGCTTTCTGTGAGACGAGGGACCCCAGACATGAGGAAGAAGATATTTCAGGGAGTTATCGTGAGACAGAGGAGGCCGTTCCGTAGGGTTGATGGAGTCTGGGTTCAGTTCGAAGACAATGCGGCTGTGATAGTCACCCCTGAGGGAGAAATGAAGGGTTCAGAAATCCGCGGGCCCGTGGCAAAAGAGGCTGCTGAAAGATGGCCAAGGATAGCAAGCGCAGCCAGCATAATAGTGTAACAAGAGGATGATGCATGCAAACGTTGAAACCAACGGCCAAACCAGCAAAACAGAGACGAATGCTCTATCAGGCACCAGATCACATAAGACAGAAGCTATTCGCTGCGCCTCTATCGTCGAGCCTCCAGGCCTCGCATGGAATAAAACGTCTTCCGGTTAGAAGTGGCGACACGGTCCGAATCATGCGCGGAGACCACAAAGGATTCGAGGGAAAGATTACCAGCATAGATCGTGGCAATTATAGAATCTACGTCGAAGGACTGACACGGGAAAAGGTTGATGGAACGGCTATTTTTGTTCCAGTTCATCCTTCGAAGGTAACAATCACAGGGCTAACTCTTGACGACAAATGGCGAAAGAAGATTCTGGAAAGGAAAAAGCAAGCTCGCAAAAAAGTGAAAAAGGTAGCTGTGAAGCCCGCGGAGGAAATTGTCAAACCTAAAGAGGAAATGGCCAAAGAAAAAGCCGTGGAGAAGAGGGCGGTTCCGAAAAAGAAACCAGAGGCAAAGAGGCCCAGGGCAAGGAAAAAGACAGTGACCATGAAGCCAGCTGAGGAGAAGACCGAGAAGGAGAAGGAGAAAATCGAGCCAGAACAGAAGCCGAAGGCAAAGAAGCAGAGAGCGCCTCGAAGGACTGGCAAGAAAACTGGGGGAGCGTAAAATTGGGTAGGAAAGGAGCATCTACCGGCCTGAAACGTAAGCCTGCGCCAAGATTCTGGCCTATTCACAGAAAAGAGTTTGCCTGGGCGGTGAAGCCGTCTCCTGGCTCTCACGCCAGCGAAAATTGCCTGCCACTAGCTGTGGTTATGCGGGATACCTTAGGTTTTGCCAAAACTAGGAGAGAAGCTAAAAAGATAGTTACGCAGGGAAAAGTACGTGTTGATGGGCAAGTTAGGCGGGACGACGGCTTTCCAGTGGGCTTGGCAGACGTGGTTTCCATACCAGATGTTGAGAAGAGCTTCCGCGTACTGCCATCTGCAAAGGGATTGATTCTCCAACCGATTGACAGGGAAGAAGCAAAATTCAAGCTCTGTAGAATAGAAGACAAGAAGGTTGTTAGGAACAAAGGCATTCAACTGAACCTCCATGATGGCTCAAACGTACTCTTCAGAGTCGCTGACCTGAAGAACCCAAAAGAGGATGTTTACGAAACTCTTGACACGGTAAAAATAGGTTTGCCAGAAAAGCAGATCATCGAGTCCATAAAAATGAAAGAGAAAGATTATGCAATCATAACAGGCGGGAAGAACGTCGGAAGACACGGCAACATAGTTGAAATCGAGAAAGCGGTGGGAAAGAAGCGCAGAAACGCCTTGGTAACAATCGAGGACGGAAAAGCGAACCGCTACCAAACGATCCTGAACTTTGTCTTTGCTATAGGCGAAACACAGCCGCTGATATCTCTGCCGGAGGCAGCCTAAGTTGTCTGAGGACGAAATCCGAAAGGCATGGGAAGAAAAACCCATGTTGAAACCGAAAATAGAGAAGGTTGTCGTAAACCTCAGCGTGGGAAAGTCTGGGGAACCGCTTGAAAAAGCAGTCAAGGTTCTGAAAGAACTGACAGGTCAAACTCCATGCAGAAGGAAGGCTAAAGAGAGCATAAGGGATTTCGCAATCAGAAAAGGAGAATCGATAGCATGCATCGTGACGCTTAGGAAACAAAACGCAGTCGAGTTTCTTAACAAGGTTTTGCCTGTGATTGACAAGAAAATATCAAGGAAAAGCTTCGACAAACAGGGCAACTTCTCCTTTGGCATTAAGGAGCACATAGAGATTCAAGGAGTAAAATATGATCCTGACGTGGGGATATTCGGCATGGATGTTTGCGTGTCCATGTGCCGACCTGGATATCGCATCAAGAACAGACGGAGAGAAAAGGCGAAAATCGGTTCAAGGCATATTCTGACACCAGAAGACTCCATAGCTTTCGCCAAGGACACACTGGGAGTTGAAATTGTATAGGATTGGAGGACATGTGACATGGCCAAGCAAAAACCTAAGAAGGAAAGAAAATACGGAAAGGGAACCCGACCGTGCAGCAGATGCGGATCTTACGGACCTATAATTCGTCGTTACAATTTATATCTATGTCGGCAATGTTTTAGGGAGGTTGCCAAAAAGCTTGGGTTCAAGAAATATGAGTAATGAGGAAAACCATCATGGACACATTGGCAAATGGCTTGACAACAATCATCAATAATGAGATGCGCAACAAGCGCGAATGCATAATCAGTCCTGCATCTAAACTGTTGGGCAGAGTCTTGCGGATTATGCAACTGAATGGTTACATAGGAGAATTCGAATTTATCGATGACGGTCGGTCCGGGAAGTTCAAGGTTCAGCTTCTGGGAAGAATAAACAAGTGTGGCGCCGTCAGACCGAGGTACTCCGTTAGGGTAGACGAATTTGAAGAATGGGAGAAGAAGTTTCTTCCGTCAAGAGAAGTGGGTACTATAGTGATTTCGACACCGAGGGGGGTCCTATCCCATAGAGAAGCGAGAGAAAAACACGTTGGAGGAAAACTGCTAGCGTTCATGTACTGAGCGACAGAGGTCTGTCAATGCGAGCCGTAGAAGTCTCAAGAACCATTCAAATCGCGGAAGACGTAGAGATAACTATCGAAGGAAGAAAAGTGACAGTAAAAGGGCAAAAAGGGACATTAACCCGGGACTTTCGCCACGCACCTGTTTCAATGGAAGTCGTTGGTAAAACTATGCGCATCTGGGCTGAGTGGCCGAGAAAGAAAGAGGCGGCGCTTGCAGGGACAATTTGTTCTCACATTCAGAACATGATTACGGGAGTCAGCAAAGGCTTCACATACAAACTCAAAATCGTCTTTTCCCATTTTCCAATATCAGCCAAAGTCAGAGACAACACGGTTCTAATTGAAAACTTCACTGGAGAACGGAATCCAAGAAAAGCGAAGATAGTGGGCAATGCTAGAGTCAAGATTCAAAGCGAAGACATAATTGTTCAGGATCTGAGCTTGGAAAACGTAAGCCAGACAGCTGCAAACATTGAGCAAGCAACCAAAGTGAAAAGAAAAGATCCCAGAGTATTCTTGGACGGCATATACGTATATGAACAAGTCGAGGGAATGGGAGAATGACCCAGCAAAACCAGAAGATTACGGAGAAGGCATTGAAACTGCGAAGGCGAGTTAAGCAAAAGAAGCCAAGATTCGTCAGATCCGAGAGCTGGCGGTACGTACGCATCAAAGAAAACTGGCGAAGACCCCGAGGCCTAGATCACAAGATGCGGATCAAGTATGACGGGTGGCCACCAGTAGTAAACGTGGGATACAGGATGCCTAAAGACCTTAGAGGGCTTCACCCCTCTGGCTACAGAGAAGTCCTAGCATACAATGCTGAGCAGCTGAAAGGAGTCGATCCTAAAACTCAAGCCATAAGAATTGGACACACGGTTGGCAAAAGAAAAAGAGCCAAGATCCTCGCAGAGGCGAAAAAGAAGAAGATTGTCGTCTTAAACGTCAAAGAAGCGGTCTCAAAAGAAGAACTGGCCGAAGAAAAGCTCGCGGAAGAGGAAGAAAAAGTAGAAACAGCGGAGCCGTCGAAACCAAAGCTAACACCAGAAAAGACCAAGAAACGCAAGGAGGAGAAGAAGGAGCAATGACGGACCTTAAGACTCAGCGTCGCCTAGCAGCGCAAATAATGAAGGTTGGCCAGAACCGCGTTTGGATGGACCCTGAAAAAATAGACGATGCAGAGATGGCAATAACGAGAGAGGAAGTAAGAAGACTGATTCACGAAGGCACTATCAAGGCAAAGGCAGAAAAAGGAGTAAGCCGTGCAAGGGCCCGAGTCCTGCATGCCAAGAGGAAGAAGGGGCTTCGAAGGGGAATCGGTAGCAGGACAGGATCGCCTGGTGCGAGAATTTCGAAGAAAGAAGCTTGGATGAGCAAGATCCGAGCTTTGAGGAAGAGGCTCAGGGGATTGAAGGCGAGAAAAGTCATCACTGAGAGCGCGTACCGAGAACTGTACAGGATGGCAAGCAGTGGAAGATTTGCATCTGTGGCCGACCTAGAGCGCTATTTGAAGGCACATGAAGTATGGAGGAAACGGTAGATGGCACGAAATTCACGCTATTGCACTCCATACAGGCGAAGAAAAGAGGGCAAGACGGATTACCACGCAAGAAAGGCTCTCATAGTTTCCGGTAAGCCACGAGTGGTCGTTCGCAGTTCTCTGAAGAACATGACAGCTCAGATAGTTGAGGCCAGACCTGAAGGAGACAAAGTCCTGGTCTCAGCTCACAGTCGCGAATTGGCAAGAAAGTATGGATGGAAAGCTTCGGGAGGAAACGTGCCCGCAGCCTATTTGACAGGTCTTCTTTGCGGGTTGAAAGCCAAGGCGCAGGGGATGGAAGAAGCAATATCTGACATAGGTCTGCATTCGCCATCGAAGGGTGCAAGAGTCTTCGCTGCATTAAAAGGAGTCTTAGATGCGGGAATAGATGTACCACACAGCGAAGAGAAGCTGCCTGATGAAAAAAGATTGAGAGGCGAACACGTTGCACAATACGCAAAAAACCTTGCTTCTAATCCAGAGGAATATAAGGCAAAATTTTCCAAATATCTCGAACAGAAACTTCCTCCAGAGAATCTGTCCGATGCGTTTGCTGAAGTCAAAAAAGAGATTGTAGCCGCATTCAAAAGTGGGGGTAAAAAGACTTGAGGAGACAAGGCCGTCGAGGACGCGATAGAAGAGAGTCGACTCAGAATCTAGAGCAGTGGGTTCCTAGAACCAGACTTGGAAAGATGATTCAGGAAGGCCGGATTACGTCAATTGAAGAGATTTTCATGGGCGGTTTTCAACTACGTGAACCACAAATTGTTGACACCTTGCTTCCAGACCTTCAAGAGGAAGTCATAAACGTCAACCTCGTTCAAAAACAAACTGACGCTGGCGAAAAGTCAAGGTTCAAGGCGATAGTTGCCGTTGGGAACCGAGACGGCTACATAGGCATGGGATCTGGGAAAGCAAGCCAAGTTCGGAATGCTATAGAAAAAGCTGCTGCAGACGCCCGCTTGAACATTGTGCCTATACGAAGGGGATGCGGAAGTTGGGAGTGCGACTGCGGAAAACCACACTCAACACCATTCAATACCGAAGGAAAATGCGGCAGCGTAAGAGTAGACGTTATTCCTGGGCCACGAGGATTAGGTCTGGTTGCAAGTGAGGTTGCAAAAGTGATCTTGGGCCTCGCTGGGATAAAAGACTGCTGGACCAGAAGCTACGGTTCAACCAGAACGGTTCCATCCTTTGCATACGCCGTTTTTCAGGCCCTAAAGAAAACCTATAGCCTTATAACACCAGCAGACTGGGTGACATAGATGACCGAAGAAACAGGTGAAAACAAATGCGTCGTAGCAGTGAGGATACGCGGAACGGTCAGCGCGCGACGGGAGGCAAGGGAAACTCTAAAGTTACTGCACTTAACTCGGAACAATTATGCAGTGTTAATTGATAATAGTCCATCATTCGTTGGGATGTTGAAGGCAGTTCAAGGCTATGTTACATGGGGTGAAGCCTCCGAGGAGATCGTAAGCGCGCTAATGAGAGAAAGAAGCAGACTGTTGGGCAACAACAGGCCTACTGAGGAATACTTGAATAAAGCCGGCTATAAGACCATGGAAGAGCTTGCAGAAGCAGTTTTCAACTGCCGCGTTAAATACTGGAAATTGCCTAGTGTCCAACCAGCTTTCAGGCTGCGTCCTCCAACCAAAGGATTCAAAGGAAACATAAAAAAGGGCTATGGGGCACATGGCGAACTCGGATATCGTGGTCAAAAAATCAACGAACTGATAAAGCGAATGGTTTAGGCTGCATTTTGACATCTTTTTTGGCGATACGTTTTATAGCCACTCTCTAAATGCCATTGTATTCTAGGGGGAAGGAAAGGTTGAGCGCGAAATGGCGTAGGAGCAAGAGGAATCCAAGATGGTTCAACATTTTCAAAGCTTTTAGCAGTGCCAGAAACAAGAGAATCCCTCAGGAGCACAATGCTAATGACTCGAAAATCAAGAAACGGCTGTACACTAACAGAAGCAGTGGGCCAAAAACCTACTCTGAAAGGAAAATGAAAGAACCACAGCCTCTGCTTGATGTTCTTGAGGAAAAAAACGAGATAATAGTCGTTGCCGAATTCGCTGGTTTTAACAGAGAAAGTCTAAAAATCAACGTTGAGAATCAACGGTTAACCCTGTGCGCTGAATCTCTAGATCGCAAATACTACAAAAGTTTAAATCTTCCTAAGAGAGTGATTCCAAGCACCATACGTACAACATACAAGAATGGTGTGCTTGAAATAAAGTTGAAAAAAGCCATCCAGGAAAAGATAATAGACGAAGTTGCAGGTTAGAAAATGCCGCATCGACTTAGGAAAAGCAGAAGAAACCGTGGTTCAAGAACTTGTGGTTACGGCAAAGTAGGTCAACATAGAGACCAGGGATCCAAGCCTGGGCGGAAGGCTGGGCGTCACAAGCATAAAATGTCCTACGTAATAAGATATGAACCCAATTATTTCGGCAAAAGAGGATTCACCTGCCCCAGAAGCCTTCGCCAGAACATCACGATCACAAATGTGGGAAAGCTGGATCAAATGGCAGAGGAGATCTCAGCAGAAAAAGGCAAATATCTCATAGATTTGGAAGGCCTTGGCTACAACAAACTGCTCGGCACGGGCAAAGTCACTAAACCGCTAACAGTTAAGGTGGCTTCCTGCTCAAAATCGGCAACTCAGAAAATAAAGGACGCTGGCGGAGAAGTCTTAGCGGAGACTGAAGAGAAGGAGGAGTAGCTGCTAGTCAATGGCTGGAAGATTCGTAGATCTATTCAAACC
>CAYGYP010000003.1:0-22645 GCA_964354115.1 uncultured Candidatus Bathyarchaeia archaeon
TGGCAAGACTAATAGCTGAGAAGATCGGAAACCTGAAGAGGAGGAGATTGGTCTCTCTTTATGCCTAGAGAAATTGGAAGGGTGGAGCAGGTTAGCCCCGTTGGTGACATGCTTGACTATAATACCTGATGAGCATAGGGAACGTATAAGGAATGAACTTGCAGGAAAGTTGGAGAAACCTGTGAAGATCATAATGTTTACTCAGGAGGTTGAGTGCAAATTCTGTGCAGAAACAAGACAGCTAGTTCAAGAGTTGGCAGAGCTGAATGACAAGATAAAAGTTGAGGTCTACGATTTTGTCGCGAACGCTGACAGGGCTAGGGAATATGGCGTTGACAAGATTCCTGCACTGGCTATTATAGGCGAAAAGGATTATGGCGTGAGGTTTTACGGATTCCCGTTCGGTTACGAGTTTCAAACGCTCACGGAATCCTTGGTGAACGTTTCGAGAGGAAGGACCGACATTTCAGACAAAACAAGAGAACTGCTCAAAGAAGTCAAAACTCCCATTCATATTCAGGTTCTCGTGACTCTAACATGTCCGCACTGCCCAGTAGCCGCAACCATAGCCCACAAATTCGCTATAGAAAGTGATTTGATAAAGGCAGATGTCGTTGATGCAAGCGAATTTCCGCATCTAGCCCTCAAGTACGCGGTCATGGGGGTTCCAAAAGTAATCATAAACGAGAAAACAGAGTTTGTAGGCGTTCTTCCTGAAGATCTGTTCCTCGAGCATGTGATCTTGGCCACTGCTCAAAGCTAGCTTTGAACACTGGACTGTGAAGTTAAGAAGACGTGACAAATTCGCGCAAGCAACATCAGTGGCTAGAACGTCCGCCCAAATATCTTGTTGGGCTCTTGTCAAACGTGACTTTGCATGATTGGTTGCAGAAATAGAAGGTTTTGCCCTTGTATTCAGACTTAAATTTGGCCGTTTTCTCGTCTACGTTCATTCCGCAAACGGGATCTTTCACCATGTTCCATTCTCACCTCCCATACTTTCTATTGTTTTTGCTGGCCGAAGCTAAGCTTGATTGCTCTAGCATATCTCGACGCGCGACGGCCTTCCATTGCGTTTAACGTACTAAGTCTTATGAGAGAAATCGGTGATAAGCTCGCCGCCTTGTTCAGATGGATGGCCATATGCGAATTGTCTTCAATGCTCATTCTAGTCGTTTGATTATGTGGTATCCGAATTTTGTTTTCACTATCCCTGAGGTTTGTCCCCTGTCAAGTGCGAAGGCTGCAGTCTCAAACTCTTTTACCATTTTTCCTCTGCCGAAAGTTCCGAGGTCTCCTCCATTTTTCTTTGACGGGCAGAGTGAGACTTCTTTGGCCATGTTTGCAAATTTCTCGCCCTTTTTAAGGCGTTCTAGAATCGCTTTGGCTTCTGTTTCTGTTTTGACTAGGATGTGAGCGCAGTGGACTTTGTCTGGCATGAACGGAAATTGTGGCTTTCTTCAATTTATAACGTTTCCTCTGTTTTGCGTTTGACTATCCATGGAAATGCCTAGCACGAAAGCCTTTGCGTCGGTGGCAGAGAATATACTCAGTCTTTGTCGCGCAGAAGTTGTATTTGTGAGTCGCAAAGTTTTAATTTTCGCTCCAGAACACGACTCTAGTCTGAGAGGGTTACAGTCTTGGTTACCTTGAATCTTAACAAGATTTTCAACCCCAAAAGCATAGCGATAATTGGTGCAAGCGACGAAGCTGGAACTGTCGGCTGCGCCTTGATGAAGAACCTTATGGAGCTTAGATTTGACGGAGATATTTATCCAGTCAACATTCGCAAGACGGAAATTCTCGGCTACAAGGCATATGCCTCGGTAGAACAGATCCCAGAACATGTTGACCTGGCTGTAATCGCCACGCCTGCAAGGACTGTCCCAGACATCGTAGAACAATGTGGAAAAGCCGGAATAATGGGTTTGGTAGTAATTAGTGCTGGTTTCAAGGAGATAGGTCCTGAAGGCAAGGCGCTCGAAGAAAGAATTCTTGAAATAAAAAGGAAGTATGGCATGCGCATAGTAGGTCCCAACTGCCTAGGTGTCATTCGGCCTAGTATGAATCTCAACGTCACCTTCATAAACCGAATGCCCAAGCCTGGTAACATCGCGTTCATCAGTCAAAGTGGCGCGTTGGGCTCGGCTATTCTGGATTGGGCAATGCACGAAAACATCGGCTTCAGCAATTTCGTCTCAATAGGCTCAATGATAGACGTGGATTTCGGGGATCTGATAGACTATTTCGGAACGGACCCGAAGACCAAGAGCATCCTAATGTACATTGAAGGGTTGACGGATGCTCGCAAATTCATGAGCGCTGCAAGGCACTTCGCCAGGGCCAAGCCCATAATTGTGGTCAAAGCCGGCAAATTCGGCGAAAGTGCTAAGGCTGCCGCTTCACATACGGGCTCGCTGACTGGGGAAGACATCATTTACGATAAAGCTTTCAAGCGCGCTGGAATAGTGCGCGTGGACGAAATCGCAGACCTATTTAACTGCAGAGGTTTTGGGGACACAGCCGCTCCCAAGAGGCCCGAACCTGGCCATAATTACAAACGCAGGTGGGCCTGGCGTAATGGCAACAGACGCCCTCATAGCAAGGGGTGGCAAGATGGCCACGCTGAGTCCTAAGACTATGGAGACACTGAACAGTTTTCTGCCGCACTATTGGAGCAAAGGCAATCCTATCGACATGCTTGGGGATGCAAAAGCGGACAGATACAAGGCGACTGTCGAAGCATGCTTGAACGACGAAAACATTGATGGCATCCTCATCATCTATACGGCCCAAGCCATAGGCGAACCCGCTGAAATCGCCAAGACAATTGCAGAACTCTGCAAGAGCCGTGCATACCAAAACAAGACGATTGTGACCAGCTTCATGGGCTATGGGGCTGTGGAAGAGGCAAACCGCATCTTCAACCAGAACAACATCCCAACGTATTCAACACCTGAGCAAGCTGTAAAAACCTACATGTACATGTACCAATACAAAAGCAACCTTGACCTGCTCTATGAAACGCCTGAAGAACTGCCAGTCGACGTTGCACCGCCTAAGCGGCCGCTCATGGTCATAATGAGGAACATGGCAAAAGAAAACCGTGAAATACTCAACGAAGCCGAGGCCAAAACCTTCCTCGAATACTACAACTTCCCCGTTGTGAAAACCAAGGTTGCCCAAAACCCGGATCAAGCCGCAGACATAGCCAAAGAGATAAGCTATCCTGTCGTGCTAAAGATACTTTCTCCTCAGATAATTCACAAAACTGACGCTGGCGGCGTGGTCCTCGACATAAATAATGAAATTGAACTTCGCGAGGCCTTCGATCGAATTATGCAACACGCGAAACAATACAACCCTGAAGCTGAAATCCTAGGTGTCACCGTGCAGCAGATGATCAAGAAACATGGTTATGAAGTGATAATCGGCGCAAAAACTGATCCGCTGTTCGGTCCAGTCATTCTTTTCGGCATGGGAGGCGTGGGAGTAGAACTGTTCAGAGACTTTTCGCTTGGGTTGCCACCATTAAACCAGACCTTGGTTAGGAGAATCATGGAAGAGACGAAGGTCTACCAGCTTCTGAAAGGCTACAGGAACGTGCCGCCGGCCAACATCAAACTGCTCGAGGAAATAATGGTTATGTTCAGTCAACTGCTTATTGATTTTCCACAGCTTAAGGAAGTTGACATTAATCCACTTTTCATAAACGAAAAAGAAGCCTACGCTTTTGACGCGCGCATCGTAATTGACAAGAACAAGGTGTTCGAAAAGCTTGAGCCTCATCAGCACTTAGTCGTAACTCCCTATCCGAAGAAGTATGAAACAGTGTGGAAGCTCAGAGACGGACGCACTGTGCTGCTTAGGCCAATTAAGCCCGAAGACGAACCAATGTGGCTGGAAATGTTCCAGAACTTCTCGGAAGAATCCATACGCTACAGGTTCTTCCAAATAATCAAAGACACGCCGCATGAAACGAGAGTCCGATACTGCAACATCGACTATGACAGGGAAATTGCCATCGTACCCGAACTAACTGAAAACGGACGCAGAAAGATACTGGGTGTGGTCAGAGTAGGCATGGAACCCGATGGTAAAGCAGGCGAAATAGCTTTCATCGTCGCCGACCCATGGCAAGACTTAGGCCTAGGAACAAAACTAGTGGATTACGCGATTGAAATCTGCAAAGACATGAAGATAGAGGCTCTTTATGCGATAATGCTGCCAGACAACTACAGGGCCATAAGCCTCATGAAAAAGATGGGATTCAGCATAACTTACTTGGAAGATGGAACAGCGAAAGGAACCCTTAACCTAAGAGAAGAAGAATGCATTCAGCGCGAAGAACCAAAGAGCGCTGGAGAAGCGCAGACTCAGACTCAACTAATGAAAATAGGGCAGAAAGAACCCAAAGCAGAAGCGCTGGCTGAATGATCAATCGAGGTTTCGCAGAAAATCAAGTCTTAGCTTCTTATGGTAAACCATAAACAAGTTGGTCATCTCGCTCGCCCATGATTGATACTTTTCCGAACTGGCGCATCGCAACAAGATGCCGAAACAGCTTAGCCTTGTCCATGCCCGTAGCCTTCGCCAGCTCATCTATTGTTGATGCCCCTCTATTCTTTATCTCTTGCACTACCAGAGTTCTTTCCTTGTTCCGTTCCTGTATTTCCCTTGCCTTTTCCGTGTCAATCTTTGACTTTTCAGACAACCTGTCTCACCCCATTCGAAGACTAAAACCACATTGAAGATATATATAAGAATTCTTCAATAGTATTCGTGAGGATCCATACAAATATATTCTTGGATGCAACTAGCTTAGATGGAGAGGTTCTTGAAGGATTTATTCGAAATCACATTTGAGGACTTGAAAGATAAGGACTTTGAACTGATCAGAGTAGTTGAAATGCTATGCGAGGTTTGTGAAAAACCATTGAGCAAGAAAGAAAAATTTCTTAGAAGAATCCAAATCACGAGTAAAGAGGATTATCAGAACCTTTTAGATAGAGCAGGCGTTCACGACCGAGCCGAAGTTGACCTTGACAAAAGTAAGATCTATTTCTTTGATCACGATTTTCCAGGCGACGTTCACTCAGAGTGCATAGACAAGCTGTAGGCCTCAGCCATCCTGAGCGAGCTTGTATAAGTACTGCTTGTTTTTCTCTCCAGCCTCGCTTATGGCACCATTTCTTCTTAGGGCCATCAAATGTCGCACTATCAAGTTTGGCTGAAGGTCAGTCAGCTGGGCAAGTTCCTCCACTGTCAGAGGGCCCTTTTCTCTCAGGGCTCCAGTTATCATGTGTCTCTCAATCTCGTCCTTCATTATTGAGTCCACGACTTTCTGGTATTTTTCTTCGTCAATCTCCATTTTTACCTTTGATCTTCCAGTTACCCACCTAAGCCTAAAAGACTTGAAGGCTTCTATCGACGCATCAGTTCTTCTCTTCAATTTCTCCTTCTCGCTCATTTTCTCACCTTATTTGGGCTCCTGAATGGTTCTAAATGGGTTTGGTCCCAACTGTTTTATCTGCTCAGTAGTCTCTCGGATGAGAGCCGCAAACTTTCCTCCTTCGCTTGCTGAGATCCATTCAAGCTTCACGCGTTCAGGCTCAAACCCGATGGTCTCCACGGCTTTCTTTATGTGGGCGAATCTCTTCTCCATCATGAAGTTTCCTTTTTGGTAATGACAATCACCAGGATGGCATCCAGCGACTATCACGCCGTCGGCTCCATCTCTTAAAGCTTCCAGAACAAAAGTTGGATCTATCCTCCCTGTACACATCACTCGAACTATCCGCACGTTTGTTGGGTATTCAAATCGGCTAGTGCCAGCTAGGTCTGCGCCTGCGTAGCTGCACCAGTTGCAGCAGTAAGCCACGATTACTGGTTCGAACTTGTTCTGACCTTTCTCTTCTTCAGATGTACCTTTACCATTTAGAGCTTCAGCCTCCTTCATACCTGCGGGTATCAAAAGGGCTTTTACCTGTGCCAGAACCTGATGGTCCTTGTAGTGTCGCATAGTTATCGCTTGACTAGGGCATTCTGCAGCGCACGTACCGCACCCTCTGCACAATATTTCTCTGATCTTTGATTTTCCATTCTCGATTTTTGGTGCTCCATATGGGCATATTTCTTCGCACAATCCACAGCCAACGCACAGGTCCTCATCTGCAAGCGCAGTTATGGCGTCCGTTTTGACTTTGCGGTTACCCATGAGGATCGACGCTCTTCCTGCTGCTGCCTCGCCTGATATTATGCTTTCAGAGACGTCTTTTGGTCCTGAAACTGTGCCAGCGATGAACACTCCGTCAACGTTAGTGTCCACTGGTCTTAGCTTCAGATGGGCTTCCATCATGAATCCGTCAGTGCCTATAGGAACCTTCAGCATTCTTGCGAGTAGCACCTCGTCCTTGTTTGGAATTATCGGAGTGGAAAGGACGACCCAATCTGCTAGGAACTTGACTTCGAGTCCAGAAAGAGAATCGTAAGTCATGACCTGAAGTTTGCCGTCTGATGTCTGGGTTATCTCTGGCGGGGCTTCTTCTATATGTCTCACAAACCGCACTTCGAGATCTCTGGCCCTCTTATAGAAATCTTCGTATTCCTTGTAGACTCTTAGGTCTCCGAAAAGTACTACGATGTCAGTCTTTGGGGAGCTTTCCTTCACGAGTATGGCGTTTTTTATGGCGTTCATGCAGCATATCCTTGAGCAGTATGGCCATCCTTCTTCCTTGCGCGCTTTGAGAATCTTTCTCAAAAGCTCCGCAGTGTCTGACTTCGGAAATGCTTCAAGTTCGGAAGGTCGGATCTCACCTTTTCTTGCGCCCACGCATTGTATCATGACGATTCTTTCAGGCTCTCCGATCTTACCTTTTTTCAGCATCTCATCCAATTCTCGTTGGGTAACGACGTGATCATATATGCCATACTGGTAGAGTCCTTTTGGCGGTGTGTAGTTTGATGCGCCAGAGGCCACGATTATTGTTCCCACGTTCACTTCTTTGTCTCCATCTGGGCCAGTCAAAGCCGCTGTGAAGTTTCCAATATATCCTGAAACGTCTTTCAAATCTGTTGAAGTCATTAGCTCGATATTACCGTGAGACTTTACGGCTTCTATTAATGGGTCTATAACCTCTGAGGAATCGGCTAATGTCGGATACAGCTTATAGAGTTTTGAGGTTAGTCCTCCAAGTTCTTTCTCCTTCTCAATCAAGTACACCTTGAAGCCTTGGTTTGCCATGGAAAGTGCGGCTGTGATCCCTGCAATGCCTGCTCCAACAACAAGCGAGGCATCTTTGATCTCCACTTCCGGCTCAGTTTGAGGCTCAAGTAGAGCAGCTTTTGCAACCGCCATTCTTATCAGGTCCTTAGCCTTTTTTGTGGCTTTTTCTGGCTCGTGCATGTGAACCCAGCTGCACTGGTCTCGAATGTTGGCCATCTCAAACAGATACGGGTTTAGTCCTGATTCTCTGCACTTGGCCTTGAACAGCGGTTCATGCGTCCGAGGGGTGCACGAGGCAACAACCACGCGGTTAAGATTGTGTTCTTTGATTGCTTTCTCTATTGTCGTCAACCCCGCTTCTGAGCAGGTGTAGAGGTTATGTTCAGCATAGACCACGTTTGGCAAGGTCTTGGCGTATTCTGTTAATTCTGGAACGTTGACTACGCCGCCTATGTTTATTCCGCAGTGGCAAATGAAAACTCCAATTCTGGGTTTTTCACTCATCTATGCCATCCCCCTACTCGACAAGATCTCAGCCACACGTGCAGCCGCGGCACTGCCCTGAGTGATCGAGTCAGGAATGTCCCCTGTCTTTGGGCCCAAGCAATAGCCGGAGGCGAAAATTCCAGGAATGGTCGTGTCGAGTGGCTTCTTCACAGAGTCCACCGGCTTCAGGAACCCATAATTGTCCAGTTCTATGCCTAGCATTTTGGCCAGTTCTTTGATTCCTGCGCTGGGGACTAGGGCTGGGCTTAAGATAACCAAGTCGAATGAAGCATTTTGTACGGTTCTTGTCACTGGGTCTTCATATGAAATCGTGAGGTTCCTTGTACTGGTGTCTTCCTTCAGTTCTCCAGGGTTGCTTCTGACAAACTCCACTCCAAATTCGGATTTTGCTCGGTTTACGAATTCTTGGAATCCTTTGCCGAAGGCTCGCATGTCTATGTAGAAGATTGTGACCAGAGATTTTGGCTCATGTTCTTTTATTAGGACAGCGTCCTTAACTGCATATTTGCAGCAAATGCTTGAACAGTAGGGATGGCCAATCCAGTCTCTTCTATCCCGCGAACCTACACATTGTATGAATGCTATGCTTCTCGGTATTCTCCCGTCTGAAGGTCTAATCAGGTGGCCTCCAGTTGGGCCAGAAGCGCATAGGAGCCGTTCTAGCTCCATCGCTGTGATGACATTCTTGAATTCTCGGTATCCATATTGTGGGATCATGGAGCAATCGAATATGTCAAACCCTGTGGCAACAACAATGGCGCCTACGTCTAGCTCAATCTCTTGGGGCTTTTGCTCCCTGTTGATGGCTTGGGATGGACATACTTTTTCGCAGATGCCGCATTCCATGCAATCTTCCTTGTTTATGGTCATTATCCTCGGCACGGCCTGTGGAAAAGGCATGTAGATTGCTTTTCTTGCTCCTATATTTTCGTCGAACTCGCTGGGTGCCTCTATTGGGCATTTTTCAGCGCAAATTCCGCATCCTGTGCATTTTGCTTCGTCAACGTATCTGGGCTTTCTGGTGACTTTGACTTTGAAATTGCCAACGGAGCCTTCTACTTCTTTCACCTCTGAATACGTTAGCAGATGGACCTTCTGATGATGTGCCACTTCTATCATTTTTGGGGCTAGTATGCAAATGGAACAGTCCATCGTCGGAAATGTTTTGTCTAACTGCGCCATTCTTCCGCCGATGCTTGGGCTTTTTTCTACAAGATAAACTTGAAAGCCTCTGTTTGCTAGGTCCATAGATGCCTGTATACCGGCTATTCCGCCGCCGATAACCATAACTCCTTTCTCCATTATCATTTGGCCTCCATCGTGTTGAGAATTTTGATTATTGGAATTTTATGGGTTTTCATTTCCCAGTCTTCAAGCTTCATGCCCATTGCAATCCTGAGCAATTCAGCATAATGCAACACTGGCAGACCATATTCTTCTTTTGAATGTCTCTTAATCTCCAGTTGACCCCTGTCCAATTCAAGAAAACAGAAAGGGCAAACAGTGACTATGCAGTCGACGCCGGCGGCTTTCATAGAATCCAGTTTCTGTTTGGCAACATCTGATGCAACGACATCATTGATCCCGCGAAGCGGTCCCCCGCAACATGCGTCTTTCGCACTGTAGGAGATGGATTTCGCACCGGTTGCTTCCACAAGCTCATCTAGAGCTCTAACGCCCGTCCGTTCGCCAAAATGTATCCTCTTAGGTTTTGTCAAGTGGCATCCTGGCTGTACGGCGACTCGAAGTCCGTTGAAGGGGGCTTTAACAGCATTCTTAACCTTCTCTAAGCCCACATCTTCATACAGTACGTCGCTGAAGATCTTCACGTCTGTTTTTCCTTTGAATTGCATACCGACCTCTGCAAGTATGGCGTTTACTTTTTCCCTTGTTTCCCTGTCCTCTTTCAGAATCATATTCGTCATCAGAAGTGATTCGTAACAGTCATTGCATAGGGTCAAAATGTCGAGTCCCATTTGTTCGGCTATGCAGAGATTTCTGGCCGCCAGCGCAAGCCAACTTATGTAGTCCACAGATTGCACACTGAAGGGTGCACAGCAGTTTGCCCCGTCCATTTCTACGAGTTCTACTCCGAGTTCAGGAGCGATTTTTCGGACGGAGTTCTCGTAGTTCGGTTCTCTTGCTGGTATCAAACAGCCAAGAAAGAAAGCATATCTCATAAAGTTCACCTGTCCCTCTGGATCAGCTTATCAAAACGTGTTTTTCTCAGTATCTTTTGAACTGCTTCAACGTCAATCCTAGGTTCTTCACCCAATCCACATTTCTCTCTCTGAATCAAAGCCATTCTACTCGAAGTTACAACCCGCCCGGTTTCAAACAGACTCCGCGCCTGAGTGAGTATCCCCTCAGGGATATTTCCCTCTCTAACAGCCAAATTCCTGATTGCAAACATGGCTTCGCCTATGTCTCCCCCTTGAGGACACCTGTCAAGACACGTAAAGCATGAGAGGCAATACCATGGCACTGGTCCAAGCATGACGTCTGCACGCAGTCCAAGTATGATCATCTCCATCAGTCTTCTTGGATTATGCTCAACTATCACCTTGGCGACTGGGCAGCTGCTTGTACATCTTCCGCATTGTATGCAAGCAAGGACTCCCCGCCCTCTCGGCGTATTGGCAACTTCATGCATAAAATAGGCGTCTAAAGAACTCAACCAAGACCCTCGTTCGCTCACTTTTCTATCGTACAGCAAATTAATAAGAGTATAGTATTTGAAAGGTCATCTCACAAATTGAAGAGAACCAGGTGCTAGGCCACAGATTTTCCATGGCGAAACATTGCGGTAGTTATGGAATTTTCTCATGATTTTCCGCATCATCTTAATAAGGAAGTTTACGTACCGAAAGTTTTAAGCTTATCTACGGATGGCAAGAAAATGGTTCAAAAAGTCGGGGCCGTCCTAGTACTCGGCGGAGGAATCGCCGGCATACAAGCATCCTTGGATCTTGCAGACTCTGGATTCAAGGTGTATCTTGTGGACGAATCAACAAGCATCGGCGGGACGATGGCGCAGTTAGACAAAACATTTCCGACAAATGACTGTTCCATGTGCATATTGGCTCCTAAACTCGTTACGGCAGGTCGACATCCGAACATTCAGTTACTGACGAATTCTGAGTTGCAAGAGGTTAGAGGTGAGGCAGGCAACTTTCAGGTGTCAGTGCTGAAACGCCCACGTTTCATAAACGTTGAAAAATGCACTGGCTGCGGAATATGCGCACAAAGATGCCCAGTGGAAGTTCCAAACGAATTCGACATTAATCTAGGTGTCAGAAAGGCTGCTTATGTTCCTTTTCCACAGGCCGTACCGCTCAAATACGCTATTGACGAGCAACATTGCATCAAATGTCGACTCTGCGAAAAAGTCTGCCCTGCCAAAGCAGTTGATTTTGACGAGAAACCTGAAACAATCAACGTTAACGTTGGTGCCATAATATTGACCCCTGGGTTCGAAGAATTTGACCCCCATCTGAAGAGTGAATACGGCTATGGGCGCTATCCAAACGTGGTTTCAAGCATCGAATTCGAACGTATGATGAACGCATCGGGGCCTTTTGGAGGAAAGATCCTTCGCCCTTCTGATGGAAAGATACCGCGGAAAGTTGCCTTTATTCAATGTGTCGGCTCTCGCGATGCCCAGTTGGGAAACGGATATTGTTCTGCAGCTTGTTGCATGTATAGCATAAAAGAATCTGTTATTGCCAAGGAACATAGCCCAGATTTGGCTTCCACGATTTTCTTTATGGACATGCGCGCTTATGGAAAGGAATTTGATACCTATTACGATCGAGCTGAAAAAGAGTATGGTGTCAGGTTCGTCAGATCGAGAGTTGCCAGTGTAGCAGAAGATCCGCTGACAGGCAATCTTTCTGTCCAGTATGTGGAGAATGAAGATCCGAAAACTGAAGAATTTGACATGGTTGTTTTAGCAGTTGGGATGTGCCCACCCGCTAAAGCTGCGAAACTTGCTGAAATATCGGGAATAGAACTCAACAAGTACAATTTCTGTCAGACCGAAGTGTGTTCACCCGTTGAGACATCTAGACCTGGCATATTTGTATGTGGAGCTTTTTCATCACCTAAGGATATTCCGGAAAGCGTTGCACAAGCAAGTGGTGCAGCTGCAAAAGCCATGAGCTTGATTGCATCTGAAAGAGGAAAAGAAGTTGTTGAAAAGAAATATCCTCCTGAAAGAGACGTGAGCAAAGAAGAACCTCGAATAGGCGTTTTTGTCTGCCACTGTGGAACTAACATCGGTGGAGTCGTTAAGGTTTCTGACGTTGTCAAATACGCTAGAACCTTGTCAAATGTGGTTTATGCCGAAGAAAATCTCTACACTTGCTCACAAGATACGCAGGAGATCATCAAAGAAAAAATAAAGGAACATAACCTCAACCGTGTTGTTGTGGCTTCATGTACCCCGCGCACCCATGAGCCACTTTTTAGGGAAACAGTTCAGGAGGCTGGGTTGAACCCCTATCTGTTTCATATGGCCAACATTCGAGACCAGTGCAGCTGGGTTCACATGCATGAACCGGAAAAAGCCACGGAGAAGTCTAAGGATTTGGTGAGGGCTGCTGTTGCTAAGGCTCGGCTGATGAACCCATTGGCGAAGCCAATGTGTAATGTGATTCCAGTCGGGCTAGTCATCGGTGGCGGCTTATCTGGAATGACCGCGGCTTCTGAATTGGCAAAACAAGGATTTGAGGTTCATCTGGTTGAGAAAGAGAAGGAACTTGGCGGACACCTGCGTAGCATCAATTACCTATTGGAACCCGTTGACCCACAAGAACTGTTGAAATCCACGATAGAGAAAGTCTGTGGAAACGACAAGATTCACGTTCATGTAAGCGCGCAGATCACCAACATCGAGGGATACGTTGGCAACTTCAAGACGACCATCTGCTCAGATGGGAAAGAGAAGCAAATCGAAAGCGGCATCATTATAGTAGCAACTGGAGCGGCAGAATACAAGCCAACAGAATACCTTTACGGTGTTGACCCCAGAGTAATGACCCAGCACGAACTGGAAGAGAAGATAGCTGGGGGGCAATTCAAAGCCAAAACCGTGGTAATGATTCAATGTGTTGGGGCAAGAAATGAAACTAGGCCCAACTGCTCAAGGATATGCTGTTCCCAAGCGATCAAGAATGCATTGAAAATCAAGCAGATGTTTCCGAAAACTGAAGTCTACGTTTTGTACAAGGACATAAGAACCTATGGATTCAAAGAGGATTATTACCGCGACGCTGCCGAGAAGGGAGTCTTATTCCTTCGATATGATAATGAGCATGAGCCAAAAGTCACTCAGGAAAAGGGAAAAGTCGTAGTTTCAACTTGGGAACCTGTCTTAGAAACTTGGGTTACCATAAGGCCGAATTTGCTCGCACTGAGCGCTGCTACGGTTCCAAACGGTGACAATGAACGTTTAGCAAAGTTTCTGAGAGTTCCCTTGACCAAAGATGGATTCTTTTTGGAAGCTCATGTGAAACTTCGTCCCCTGGACTTCGCAACAGACGGCATTTTCCTATGCGGATTGGCACACTGGCCGAAGCTTATCGAAGAAAGCATCGCGCAAGCATGCGGAGCCGCAGCTAGAGCCGCCGTGGTGTTATCCAAGAAGACGCTGGAAGTTGAGGGAACAGTAGCGCACGTGGATGAGAATTCATGTGTCGGCTGTGGACTTTGCGTGACGCTTTGTCCATATAGTGCCATAGAGAAAGACGAAAAAGGAATTGCCAGAGTGAACGATGTCCTCTGCAAAGGATGTGGTCTCTGCGCGGCAAGTTGCCCCGAGAAAGCCATAGACATGAAACACTTCAGTGATGCACAAGTTCTCGCTGAGGCAATCGCAGCTCTTGGAGGAACCTAAAATGGGCCTGTTTGAACCCAAAATCATCGGTTTCCTGTGTAACTGGTGCAGCTATGCTGGTGCAGACCTAGCAGGCGTGAGCCGATTCCAATATCCTCCAAACCTCAAAGCTGTCCGAGTGATGTGCAGCGGCAGAATAGACCCGATAATTCCATTGGAAGTCTTCAAGAAAGGAGCTGATGGAATCCTAGTTTTGGGTTGCCATCCTGCGGATTGCCATTATGTTGAAGGAAACTTGTACGAAGAAAGAAAAATCAAAATGCTAAAAAAACTGATAGCTCTAACCGGCCTAGAGCCAGAACGCTTGAGACTAGATTGGGTTTCTGCAGCTGAGGGTCAAAGGTTCGCCCAAATAGTAACCGAATTCACCGAGCAAATAAGGAAGCTTGGCCCTTCACCAGTATCAGGTGATGCGCCTAATCAGAAGATTCTTGAGAATCTGCAGGCAGCGAAGAATGCTGCTTCAGACTTCAGGCTGAGAGTTCTGGTTGGGAGGGAAAGGGAATTGACCGAAAAATGCAATGTGTACGAAGAGAAGATGCCGCAAGAGGAATTCGACTCCTTGCTTGACGAAGTAGTTGAGGCTGAGTTCATCAGGCAGAAAATTCACGTTTTGACGCAGACACAGCCTCTTTCAATCAAGGCACTAGCGGAAGCAACTGAACTGGGGCCTGCAGCAGTTCTTAAGCAGATCGTGAATATGCGGAGAAGAAACATGATTACCGTGGATCATGTTGAAGGAACAACCCCGCTTTACAGAGCTTTGGAGGTAGGCTAGATGGCAGACAAAAAAGTTGGAGCAGTTATGGTAGTAGGCGGAGGAGTCGCGGGAATACAGGCTTCTCTTGATCTGGCTGACTCCGGATTTAAGGTGTATCTGCTTGACCAGGGACCATGCATAGGCGGCGTGATGGCACAGCTGGACAAGACTTTCCCGACAAATGACTGTTCAATGTGCATTCTCTCGCCTAAGCTTGTGGCGACAGGAAGGCACCCGAACATCACGATTCTAACAAACGCTGAAATAACTGGCCTAAAGGGTGAGGCTGGAAGCTTCGAAGTAAAACTTCGAAGGAAGGCTCGTCACATAATCGAAGAGAAATGTAACGGTTGCGGGCTTTGCGCACAAAAGTGCCCAATCGAAGCAGTTGACATGTTCAATGAAGGCTTGGGCAATAGAAGTGCAATCTTCGTTGAATATCCGCAGGCAGTACCGCTGAAGTACATGATTGATCGTGAAAAATGCATTGGCTGCGGAACATGTGCTGAAATCTGCAAGGCCGGCGCTATTGATTATGAACAGGAAGAAAGCGAAGGAACGCTGAAAGTCGGCTCGATAATTCTGGCTCCGGGCTTCGAAACATTCGATGCCAGACTCAAAAGCGAGTACGGTTATGCGCGCTATCCGAACGTTGTAACAAGCATCGAGTTCGAGCGTATCCTCAGTGCTTCAGGCCCGTATGGCGGGCTTGTTCTGAGGCCGTCGGACGGTGAAATTCCGAAGAAGATAGCATTTATTCAGTGTGTCGGTTCGAGAGATTTCCAGCTTGGGAACAACTATTGTTCAGCTGCATGTTGCATGTACGGCATGAAGGAGGCAGTAATAGCTAAGGAGCACACGCCTTCGAAGCTGGATGCGACGATCTTCTTCATGGATATGCGTTCTTACGGCAAAGAATTCGACGACTACTATAACCGTGCAAAAAGCGAGTATGGCATAAGGTTCGTGAGGTCAAGAGTGGCCGGAGTAACCGAGGACCCAAGGACGGGCAACTTGCTCGTACACTATGTTGAAAATGAGACGCCCAAGACAGAAGAATATGACATGGTTGTTCTGTCGATCGGAATGCAGCCGCCGAAAGATGCTGAGAAACTGTCAAAGACCTTGGGCATAAAGCTCAACAAGTACAACTTCTGCGAAACTGGGACATTTTCGCCGGTTGAGACTTCAAAGCCAGGCATATTCGTGTGTGGAGCCTTCTCTGCCCCGAAGGACATTCCTGAAAGTGTGGCGCAAGCAAGTGGTGCCGCGTCAAAAGCCATGGGCATAGTGGCAAGCGAACGGGGAACCCTTGTCGCGGAGAAGGAGTATCCTCCTGAGCGTGACGTGAGCAAAGAAGAGCCGCGCATAGGTGTCTTTGTCTGCCACTGCGGAATCAACATCGGCGGAGTGGTTAATGTTCCTGAAGTGGTGGAATATGCCAAGACTTTGCCAAATGTGGCTTATGCTGAGGCAAACGTTTACACTTGCTCTCAAGACACTCAGAAGCTCATAGCTGAAAAGATAAAACAGAACAATCTTAACCGCGTGATCGTGGCCTCGTGCACTCCTCGCACGCATGAACCTCTGTTCAAGGAAACAGTCCAGGAAGCTGGATTGAATCCATACTTGTTTGAGATGACTAACATTCGGGATCAGTGCAGTTGGGTGCACATGCATGAACCGAAGGAGGCTACTGAGAAAGCCAAAGATCTAGTGCGTTCTGTGGTTGCAAAGGCCAAGCTGCTGAAGCCGCTGCAGAAACCGTTGATAAATGTAACACCAGTCGGCCTGATCGTAGGCGGCGGAGTGTCAGGCATGACTTCTGCGTTGGAGCTTGCGAAACAAGGGTTCGAAGTTCACTTGGTCGAGAGGGAAAAGGAGCTGGGCGGACACCTTCGCACTATGCATTATCTGCTTGGAGAAAACGCGAAGCCAAAGGATAAGCTTGATGCTCTAATCAAGGAAGTGGTGGGCAACAGCAAGATCCACGTTTACACTGGCGCGGAAGTCGCTGACATTTATGGTTTTGTGGGCAACTTCAAGTCAAAGATCAGACAGCATGACGGCAAGGTGAAGGAAATCGAGCATGGCATAGTCATAGTGGCCACCGGGGCGGTTGAGTACAAACCCAAGGAATACCTTTATGGCAAAGATCAAAGGGTCATGACTCAGCATGAGCTTGAAGAGAAGATAGGGAAAGGCGAGTTCAAGGCTAACAGCGTGTTGATGGTTCAATGTGTAGGCGCTAGGAACGAGGAAAGGCCGAACTGTTCGAGAATTTGCTGTGGGCAAGCCATAAAGAACGCGTTGAAGATCAAGGAAGTGAGCCCGGAAACTGAGGTCTACGTCTTGTACAAGGACATGCGGGCCTACGGTTTCAAAGAAGACTATTACCGTGAAGCTGCGATGAAAGGAGTCCTGTTCGTCAACTATGATGACGAGAGGAAGCCGCAGGTCTTGAACGAGGCTGGAAGGCTGAAGGTTAGCTTTTGGGAGTCTGTTTTGGGCCAAGAAGTTGAGGTTGAGCCAGACATTGTCGTTTTGAGTGCGGCCACAATTCCGAATCCTGACAACAAGCACTTGGCGGAACTGCTCAAAGTCCCATTGACCAAAGATGGCTCCTTCTTGGAAGCACACATGAAGCTTAGACCTGTGGATTTTGCCACGGATGGCGTTTTCCTCTGCGGTATGGCACATTCGCCCAAGTACATTGACGAGAGCATTGCTCAAGCTTGTGCAGCTGCATCAAGGGCAACGACCATACTTTCAAAAGACAAGCTTGAGATGGAAGGAATCATCGCGAACGTGTCTGAAGATTTATGTAGCGGTTGTAGAATCTGTGAGTATCTGTGTCCGTACGGTGCAATCGAAATGAAGGACAAAGAGGGGAAAACCATCGCGCACGTGATTGAGGCCCTTTGCAAGGGCTGTGGTGCGTGTGGTACGGCATGTCCGACGAAGGCTATCACGATGGGACACTTTACGACTGATGAGATACTTGCGCAGGTTGAAGCTGTGTTAGCGGGGGCGACGGCATGAGCGAAAAGAACGGGTTTGAACCGAAGATTATAGGTTTCCTCTGCAACTGGTGCGCCTATGCCGGTGCAGACCTGGCCGGCGTCAGCAGGATACAGTATCCTCCAAACATTAGGATCATACGGGTAATGTGCAGCGGTAGGATAGACCCTGCTTTCGTTCTTGAGGCTTTCAAGGATGGTGCAGACGGTGTGCTGGTTGCTGGTTGCCACTTGCCTTCAGACTGCCATTACATTAGCGGGAACTTCAAGGCACTGCGACGGATAACGTTGTTGAAGGAAGTTTTGAAAGATTTTGGCATTGAGCCAGAACGCCTGCGGTTAGAGTGGATTTCAGCAAGCGAAGGAGACAAGTTTGCTGCCGTAGTGCGTGACATGGTTGGCGAGATTAAGAAGCTTGGGCCGAACCCGCTGGCAGGCAAGGAGGTTGAAGCTTAATGACAGAAGGAGAGAAGAAGACGATCAAGGCTTCAGAGATGGATCCGAAGTTCAAATACGAGATTTCAAAGATGCATGGCGGCGAGAAGCTGATGCGGTGTTTCCAGTGTGGAACGTGCACGTCAGACTGTCCTGTTGCAAGGTTCAGCGACACTTATAGGCCTAGGCAGATCATTCGGATGACACAGCTTGGGCTCAAGAACAGAGTGCTAAACAGCGACACCTTGTGGCTGTGTGCAGCGTGTTTCACTTGCACGGATCGTTGTCCGCAGGATGTTGAGGTCGCCAGCGTCATACGCGTTTTGAGGAATCTGGCTGCGGAACAAGGTTGCGCGCCACGGGTTTTCAAGGAGCAGTGTTCAAGTATTCTTGAGTCAGGCTACGCGTACAAGATTCCTGAGCTCAGACTGAAAAAGAGGGAGCAGTTGGGATTGCCTCCGTTGCCGAAGGGCAACCCTGAGAGCATAGGGAAAGTGCTTCGCAATGTTCACTTTTTGAAGCACGTGGGGAAGAAGAGTGATTAACATGGCTGGCCCCAAATACCTGATGTTTCTCGGTTGTGCGATTCCCTATCGTGTCAGTGCCTTCGAGATCTCAGCACGCAAGGTTCTTGGCAAATTGGGTGTAGAACTCAAGGAAATGCCTGAATTCAACTGTTGCGGTTTGCCATTGGACCCCGTCAGCCATGAAATGATGCTTATCTTGGCGGCCAGAAACTTGGCACTGGCAGAACGTGAAGGGTTAGAGATCATCACCCTGTGTCCTGGCTGTGCGGGCACTTTGAAGAAAGTTAACAAGATGCTGAAGGAAGACAAGTCTCTGCGTGATGACATAAACAGTCATTTGACAGCCGCTGGTTTAGAGTTCAAGGGAACTTCTAATGCAAAGCATTTGATGCAAGTGTTAATCGAGGATGTCGGGCTTGAGAAGATCAAGAACTCAGTTGTCAAGCCGCTTACGATGCTTAAAGTTGCCGAGCACAATGGATGCCACATTTTGAGGCCTAAGGAGTTCATCGGGTTTGATGATCCTGAGGATCCTAAGACGCTTAAGACGCTGATTGAGGCCACAGGCGCGACCTGTCTGGACTATATGGATGAGACTGAATGCTGTGGTGCGCCAAGCGTGGGTGTAAGCGACAAGGTTGCCCTGCAGCTTGCGCGTGACAAGCTTAATCACATTAAGGTGGTTGATGCTGAGGCCATGATCACGATCTGTCCGTTCTGTCACATAATGTATGACACGAACGAGCTGCGGATTGAGAAGATGTTCAACGAGGCTTATGGGATTCCAGTGTTGCATTATCCGCAGCTGCTCGGGCTGGCCATGGGCATGAAGCCTGAAGAACTGGCCTTCAACGAGCTTAGAGTGGATGCTTCTAAAATACTGAATAAACTCTGTGAGGGAGGAAAGTAAGATGCCGAAGGAAAAGTTGAAAATAGCCTTCTATTGGGCTGCAAGCTGCGGCGGATGTGAAATCGCAGTATTGGACATAAACGAGAGAATCCTAGACGTGGTAAACATTGCGGACATAGTGTTCTGGCCCGTGGCGATGGACGTCAAATACAAAGACGTGGAAAACATGCCTGACGGCTACATTGACGTCTGCTTCTTCAACGGGTCCGTCCGAAGCGAGGAGCAAGAGCACATGGCAAAACTGTTGAGAAAGAAGTCCAAGACGCTTGTGGCTTTCGGCTCATGTGCCCAAGAAGGATGCATACCCGGCCTGGCGAATCTTCATGATCGCAAGGAGATCTTTGACAAGGTATATCTTGAGAGCAAGTCCATTTCAAACCCCAAACGAGTTGTGCCGCAGACCAAGACCGAAGTAAAAGAAGGCGTCTTGAAGCTTCCAGAGTTTTATGACACTGTCAAAACTCTGGATCAAACCGTGAAAGTTGACTACTACCTACCCGGCTGTCCACCTCCGGTTAAGCTGATAATAAACGCAGTGGAAGCAATAGCGAAGAACGAGCTTCCAGCAAAAGGCTCGGTGCTTGCGCCTTTGAAATCCGTCTGCGACGAATGCCCGAGGAAGAAGGAAAACAAGAAGATCTCCAGGATATACCGTGTTCACGAGAAGGTCCCTGAACCCGAAAAGTGCCTGCTTGAACAGGGAATCATCTGCATGGGACCGGCAACTCGCAGTGGCTGCGGTGCACAATGCTTGACAGTTGACATGCCGTGCACAGGATGCGGTGGTCCGTGTCCGAACTCGCCGGAGCAGGGTGCAGCGATGCTGAGCGCCTTAGCCTCTATACTGGGCCTTGCGGATGAGCAGGAGCATTACACTGAAGAGGATGTTGAGAAGCTTATGAGTCAGATTAAGGATCCGGTTGGAACGTTTTACATGTATTCTTTGCCGTCATCTATTCTTAGGAGAAAGGTGATGAAAGAATGAAGGAAATAGTCATAGATCCGATAACTAGGCTTGAGGGCCACGGAAACGTCTCAATATTCCTGAACGACGCAGGCGAGGTGGAAAACGCCTATCTGAAGATTCCTGAGCTTAGGGGTTTCGAGAAGTTCTGTGTTGGGCGAAGAGCTGAACTGATGCCGATCTTGACGACTAGAATCTGCGGGGTCTGCCCCGTTGCTCATCATTTTGCCGCAACAAAAGCTTTGGACGCCGCGTTCAACGTTGAGCCGCCGTCAGCAGCGAAGAAGCTTAGGGAGCTCATGTATGCCGGATACATCATTTATGATCACACTTTGCACTTCTACTATCTCGGCGGTCCAGACTTCATAGTCGGGCCCGATGCCCCGCCGGAGAAAAGAAACATTTTAGGCGTTATTGAAAAGGCGGGGATGGACGTAGCCAAGGAAGTGATCAAGCACAGGGCCTATGGACAGAAGATAACTGAGATTCTCGGCGGGAAAGCAACGCATCCAGTCTGCGGCTTGCCTGGAGGGATATCTAAGCCTCTTAGCGAGGAGAACAGGCAGGAGATTGAGAAGATGGCTGCGTCTTCTTTGGAGTTTGCGAAGTTCACTTTGAAGCTGTTTCACGATATTGTTCTGGGTAACAGCAAGTATGTAGACATGATCAAGAGCGACGCTTACACCATGAAGACGTATTACATGGGCTTGGTTGACAGGGACAACAAGGTCAACTTCTACGATGGAAAGATCCGTGTGGTCTATCCTAGCGGCGGCGAGTTTCTGAAGTTTGAGCCTAAGGAGTATCTTGCGCATGTTGGTGAGCATGTGGAAGAGTGGACGTATGCCAAGTTTCCGTTCTTGAAGAAGGTCGGGTGGAAGGGCCAAATCTGCGGGTCAGACAGCGGGGTCTATCGCGTCGGTCCGCTCGCAAGGCTTAACGCTTCAGATGGTATGGCCACGCCGCTTGCGCAGGCAGAGTACGAGCAGATGTACAAGACCTTAGGCGGCAAACCCGTACATGGCACGTTAGCTTTCCACTGGGCGCGACTGATCGAGCTGCTATACGCCACTGAACGGGCACTTGAGCTGGTCAAAGATCCGGAGATAACGAGCACAAACGTGCGGAACAAGCCAGGCGAACCAGGAGAAGGCGTAGGCGTTGTTGAGGCTGCAAGAGGAACGCTGTTTCATCACTATGTGCTTGACAAGGATGCACTAGTCAAGGATGTCAACCTGATAGTGGCGACGACTAACAATTATCCTGCGATTTGCATGTCTATTCGAGATGCAGCTAAGGGCGTGATTCACGGTGGCAAAGTGGACCAGGGCATGCTTAACATGGTCGAGATGGCTTTCAGGGCCTATGACCCGTGCTTCGGATGCGCCACGCACTACGCAATCGGACAGATGCCGCTGACAGTGAAAATCTACGACAGCAAGAAACAGCTCATCAAAACAGTGCAACGCTAAACTATTACTTGCATCCTCTTTTGTCATTTCCACGGCGGTTTACAGTGACCAGTCGAAAAAGTGCCTTTCGTAAAGAACTAGAAGAATGGCTCTCAGACGCCAAGAAGGTTGTTGTCGCTGGTATTGGAAATCCCATCCGATCGGACGACTTCGTTGGGGTCAAGATAGTTCAAGATCTGCAGGGGAAAGTTTCTGAGAACGTCTATTTGATCGAGTGTGAAACCGTTCCGGAAAGCTTCATTCAGCAAATATTGGATTTTAACCCAACTCACGTTCTCTTGCTGGACGCTGCTGTCTTGGGATTGAAACCTGACGAGTTAAGACTCGTCGATCCTGGGCAATTGAAGGATTTTCCTGCGTTCTCAACGCATACGCTTCCCTTGCGGATATTTTGCGATTATGTAACTAAGGCGGGAAGATCAAAGATAGGCCTAGTTTTGATTGAGCCTAAGAACACCGAGTTCGGAGAAGGGCTGACGCCTGAAGTTGACGCTGCGGCAAAAACCATCGTCAACCTGCTGGTCAAAACGTTGCCGTAAGCATTCTGGTTGACGCGTGCAAGTACTTCATGGAAGCGCGTATACTGCCACATTCACGTAGTATCCGTCAGTGAAATGGTAGTCTTTCATTGCTCCCGTTTTCCTAAACCCTTGATTTTCAAGTGCTCCTGTCACAGCTATACTTGTTTCGGGCACGTAGGCGAATATTTTGCGGTACCAGTACCTTTCTTTGAAGCCTTTGATTGAGGAAACTAGGGATTCTGCGGTTTCGTTAGGCTCTTGCTTTGTGTCAACGAGAATCTCTTCAAATCTGAGGCAGGGAAAGGGCAACCGGTATGCTCTGAAGTGAAGGTATCCAAGCAACTTGTTTTCTTTGGAACAAGCAAAGCAGTATTTTCCTTCTTCGGAACGGAGCTTTTCAAGCCAATT
>CAYGYP010000004.1:0-21141 GCA_964354115.1 uncultured Candidatus Bathyarchaeia archaeon
ACTGCGGAAGAGAAACAGGAAACTCCCACCAATCCGAAATAAACTCCACTTCGAATCGCTTGAACCACGCCTACTTCTATCCAGTGATCTTACCTACACTGCGGCGGCTGGCGGTGCTGTCGACCTGACACTACGTATGCAGAAGGTCGACGATGTTGACACACTCCAGCTTCTCAACAATGTTGATCAGTCAATTCTGCAAAGTCAATCACTCGCGGATACGAGCGCAGTGGTCATTACAGGAGCAGACCAGAGCGATCAACTGACAATCGACTTTAGCAACCCCTTCTCTGTTCCCATAGCTTTTAGCGACACCTCTACAGGCGATAGCGATGTCTTAGAAGTGATTGGTGGAGACAATACGTGGAACATTACTGGTACTGATAGCGGCAATGTTGGTGATATGAATTTCAGCAGCATTGAGAATCTATTGGGTGCCGCCGATAATCAGGACACCTTTATCTTTGACGAAGGCGGCAGGCTGAGTGGCTTCGTCGACGGAGGGGCGGGTGGCTTTGACAGCCTTGTCATACAAGGTGGAAATTACGAAACGGTAGTCTTTACAGCGACCGGGCCTGACTCTGGCAGCGTCGCCCTGGATCAGACCATCATCACCTACAAGGGACTCGAACCTACTGAAGTGAGAGGCGGCACAATTGAAGACGTGCTCATCGATCTGTCAGTACTGGATGGATTGCTCATTCCGTCGAGCGACGTAGCGATGCTGAGCCTTAGCGGGGGGACGGTTACGTTCGAGAGCAATCCGCCTTCCGGAAGCGCGACTTTCGAAAGTTTCTCTTTCGGCGTTCCTTCAAAGTCGCTGACCATCAAGCTTGGAGGCGGCGATGACAAACTGCACATCAGCACGCTTGATCAGTTCGACGCGGACCTGATCATCAAAGGTGACAATGGTCATGACACAGTCTATATCGATGGAGATCTCAACCTGCCCGGCCGTAATTTGGAGGTTTATGCCGAGACGATTATCGTCGGCTTTGCCGTCGGTGAGCAGAACGAGGTTTCAGACTGGGAGCAGGGAGCCAAATATCCCGCCTTAAGTCCGGTTTCAACTTCCGGGTCCGGAACCGGTATGACTGCGGATATCAACGTCGACAGTACCGGAAGGCCGCACGTCCTGGTGACCGGCGAAGGTAGTGACTACGCCATCGGGGATACGGTGACCTTCGAGTGTCCCAGTGTTGGCAACGGGAGTCCGATCACCCTGACGGTTTTGGGCACCGGCGAGATGGGGCTTTCGATCTCAACTCGCGACCTCGACACGGCTGGCGATATCCTGTTAATGGCTGAAGACAATTCACTTCGCCAGGGATGGGTGATTTCGCCTCTGGATGTATGGAACAAGAATACGGCCGCGGTCATCATCTCTGGGGCAACAATCGAGGGTGGTAACGTCAGCATTACGGCCGCCGCCGAGGACGAAAACCTTTACGACGACTATGGTTCCTATGCGGACAAGGCAATGGAGGGCCTTTTCAGCCTCCTGGACCAGATCCCGGGCCTTGCCATTAGTTCAATCCTCGGCATCTCCGGTCAGGTCGTCGTCCGCCGTGCCGAAGCGACGGTTTCCGTCGCCGGTTCTACGATCGTGGGCACCGGCGACGTGGCAGTTGGGTCGAGCGCCAATACCGATTCATCGCTCCACACGGTTTCGCTCAACGGCGTCGTGACCAATGGCGCGTTCACGCTATCCGTCGGCTACGGCGAAGCACAGTCAACAGCAACTACAACGATCGATCGGACCGCCATTACGACTGACGGTGCCATTGATATCACCTCCGGAGCAACCACCAAGGCTTACGTAAAGTCGCGCACCTCCTCGAATCTCCTCAGCTCAACCAATCCTAATAATGTTACCCTCGCTGTCGCGATCGCCAATACCCTCGAGAACTCGCACGTCTCCGTTTTGGATGGGTCGAGTATTACCTCCCTCAACGAGGGGGTCCAAGTGGCCGCTACAGGAGGGGTCTACAACTTTGCCTGGTCACAGCCGACCATCAACACCGACGGAACGGTCGCAGTTGCGTTCGCTCTCGACTTTGACAGGGCCGATATCCAGACTCTTGTTGACGGGGAAATCGATGCGGCCGGAGGTGTCGGAAATACATTCGATGCGCGTGAAGGGAGAGACGTCGACTACGGCGCGAACACCATTCGGATCCTCAATCATGGGTTCGTGGATGGACAGGAGGTCGTCTACTCCCACGGTCTAACCGACGCTCCGCTGGGAGAAGCCGCGGCACCGGATATCGGCGGTCTCACGGACGGGCAGTCCTACTATGTCCAGGTGGTCGACCGGGACACCATCCGCCTGGCGAACGGACCCACCATCGATCTCGATTACCTGTTCGATCCGGACGGCAATCCGGAGCACACTCTTGGACTACTTAGGGTCATCAACTTCGATTCTGTCAATGTCGATCCCGGTGAAGAGACGATCACCTTTGCGCAGCCCCACGGCTTCCAAGGGGGCGAGGCCCTCACCTATCTGGGCACATCGAGCAATCCGGATGAGGCTGGAATTGAACAGAACCAAGGCGTGGGAGGACTTGAACAGGGCAAAACCTACTACGTCATCTCCATTCCGGGCAATGATTACGCCATCCAACTGGCCGAGTCACCGGGAGCATCCGCAGTTGATCTCACCGATGCGGGAGCGGGTCAGCATGCGTTCGCCTGTCAGAGTACTCCAAAGGGATTTGCGCCGCAGACCGCCGTCAACGCGGAGAGCAATACCATCACATTCACTGCCGAGAACGAGTTCCAGACCGGAGACGCCGTGGTCTACCACACCGACCCGACCGCTACATACGAGAAACCGTTGCCTGCGGCGGTATTCGAGCAAGATCTCGGGGTTGTCAATACCAAAACCCTGACTCTCCCGAGGGACCAACAACTACTCGTAGCAGAAGGCGTCAGCGCGATCCTGGTGGTTGAGGGCGCGACCATCAACGCCACGGCGGCATCGGTGAGCTATGATTCCGTCAGCGACGTCACAAAAGTTGAGCTCGACCAGGAGGTGCTTACTGGCGCGCTGACCCAAGCCACCTTCGCCAGCTCCTTGACGGTCATCGAGGTCGATGCCCCCGTAGAAGGGCTGACCGATGGATCCATCTATTACGTGGTCAGGGTAGACGAGCATACGATTCGTCTGACATCCAGCAAAGGGGCGGCGCTAAACGCAACGCCAATTGATCTGGAACAGGCGCTCGATCTGACAGGCGTGGGGCTGGGAGATAAGCACTCTCTCCAAACGTCCAGCAGTCCGGATGGTATTTCAGTTCATGCGGGCCTGGCGGCAACCAATGCGATCGTCGCGTCGGCGAAGATAACGGATGACAAGTACGATGGGACCACTGCTCTTACTACAGGAGGAGACCGAACTTTCCTGCAGATGGAGGAAGTTATTGGTGGGCTGGTTCAGGTGGGCAAGAAGGTCCTTGGCAAACAACCGGGGAATAGCCCGGTTCAAGCCGGCGCGGAATTCGGAATCGCCGGGGCGATCGCCATCAACTACGCTGACCACGACGTCACCACCGTCATCGGCCCCACCGGGCGCCTGGCATCAAGCAAGGACATCAATGCCTCGGCCGAGATCAGCCAGGCCTCGCAGGTCGCCTCGATCTCAGGGGCGACCAATCCGACCGACCAACCGGCCGAAGCCTCGGTCGCGGTCGCCGTGGGGCTCGGCATCTTCAACAACACAGCCAAAGCCATCGTGGGGAGCGGGGCGCAGCTCGATGCGAACCGCGCAATTGCGGTGAGCAGCAGTGTCAACTACGGGTTCCTGATCAGCAACCCGCTGACCGCCATCAACCCCGCTGAGTACTTGAAGACCATCGGGCCGGAGGGTTGGGCGTTCTTCATGGACGGCACCCTCGGTTTTGCGTCGAACCTCTTCAACACCTTCGTCATGACATCCGCCAGCCAGGGCAAGGTGGCAGGGGGCGGCTCGTTCGCCATCAATATCTATAACAACACCTCCGAGGCGAGGATCAAAAATGGCGCGAAGGTCAACCAACAGGATGACTTAAGGTTCCGCTCTGGAGAACAAACCGTTGCGGTGACCGCCACGACCGATATGAATCTCATCGGGGTGGTTGGGGTGGGTGGCCTCAGCTTAAATTTCGATGGATTAAAGGAGGCATTCACCGGGGAAGAGGTCAAGAAGGCGATTGGTGGAAAAGACAAGATCCTCACCGGCCTGAAAGAACTCATCAATCCGTTCGGCGCGGAAGGCGACAAAGGCGGAATCGGTGCCTCATTCTTGTTGGAGGTAGTTGATAACACGACCGAAGCCTTGATCGAAGGCGGGGCCTTGGTGCACACGGGTGCCTTGACGGTGGATGCTCAGACCAGCATGTTTGATTTCGCCTTGGCCGAGGCCGGGGGCAAAGCGAGCAGCTTCGCGGTCGCCGGCGCCGTGACGGTGGGGGTGGTGAACAACACGACGAAGGCCCACATTGACTCAGGGGCCGTTATCGACAGCGATGGCGCGATCACGATCTCAGCCACCGACGATCTGACCCGGATTGGCATCACCGGGGGGGTGGTGGCCGGGGCAAACACCGGTGTTGGGGTTTCCGTATCCGTCAATGTAATCAATCGGAATACTCAGGCGTTCATCGGCACGGAGCTTGGCCAAGATGCCGGGGAGGGCGGCACGAACATAACCGCCGCAGAACCCATTACGCTTGAGGCAAAGTCAACCGGCGCCCTCTGGACGGCCTCGGTGGCGGCGGCGGTCACAGGAAGCCCGCCGACGGAAAAAGAGATCGTGGACAACGAACGCATTAAGAGCGCGCCCGCCAAGGCGCAGAAGGTCCTGGGTGAGACCGGTCAAACCTACGACCTGAAAGTGGGCGTCGGCATCGCCGGCGATGTCTCCGTCAACGTCGTTGACGAAGAAACCTACGCTTACATCAATGACAGGGGGAGCATTGTCACCGACGGGAAACTCGATCTATCGAGCACCAACGATATCGCCATCTGGTCGCTGGCCGGCTCGGTGGCCGTTTCTCTGAAGGGAGAGAAAACCTCTTTAGGTATCGCAGGCTCCATCAGCGCGAACGTCATGGACAACGATACCAAGGCATTCATCTCGGGCGCTTCCGTCGAGGCCGAATCGCTATCGCTGCTGGCTAATCAAAAGGGAGGTATCCGCTCGCTGACGGCGGCCGGATCCGGAGCACCGCTGAAGGAAGGCATCGCTGTTGCCGGTTCCATATCAGTCAACGTTGTCATCGACACGGTCGAGGCGTACCTTTCCGGCGGAATGGCCACGCTCACCGGAAGTTCTTCGATCAAGGCCCAAAACGAATGCCAGATCTGGGCCATCGGCGGCGCGTTTGCATACGGTGGCAAGGCCGGAGTCGGCGTGGGGATCGCCGTGAACGTGATGGGCGCTGATGGTGACCCCAACGTCACGCGGGCATATATCGAGGACTCGACGGTCACGCTGGCCAACGGCACGCTGGAGGTCTCAGCGCTTAACGAAAACCCTGCAATGGATCCACGGATCATCGCCATCACAGGTTCTGTCGGGATTGGTAGCGGGCCGGAGAGCTTTGCCGGTGCTGGAACGATCTCCGTGAACATCATCTCCAACGATACGGAGGCTTACGTCAAGAGCTCGACCATCACGGAGCTCGACAACGACCCAGGCACCGTCAACATGCTGGTGAAGGCCCGCGACAACTCAGGCATTGTGGCCATCAGCGGCGCGGTCGGCGTTTCGAATAAGACCTCCATTGGAGCGGCCATCGGCTACAACGAGATCGACAACAACGTCACCGCGTACCTCGACAACGTCGAGCTCACGGCGAACGGGACGTTGACTGTCCAATCCTCATCCGAGTCCATGATCGGCGGCGCCACGGTCGGTGTGGCGGCTGCTGGTGGTTCCGGAAAGTTCGCCGGTGCAGGCTCTGTGTCAATCAACATCATCAAGAACACGATCGACGCGCACATCGCGAACACCGTCGATGACACCTCCACGATTACGACGAACGGCGACATCAGCCTGGACGCAAAGGACAACTCAGATATCGTCTCAATCGCGGGCGGTGTTGCTGGCACGAGCAAGGGGGCAGCGCTCGGCGCAGCGATCAGCTATAACCTGATCCAGAACCAGATCAAGTCTTATATCGAAGACGCCACCATCAGGGCCAACAGCTCGGAGGCTTCGATCGATCTGTCCGCGACCTCCGACTCGTTGCTGGTGGCGATCGCCGTCGGCGGTGCCGGGGCCAAGCAGTTTGCGTTCGGTGGCTCGGTGACCGTCAACTCCATCGCGAATACCCTTGACGCCCATATCGCAAACACGCCGGATGTTTATGCAGGAGAAGACATCTCGCTGACAGCAGCCGAATCCGACAGGTTCCTAGTGATCGCAGGGGGCCTGGGGGTGTCCACGAGCTCGGCGGCGGTGGGCGCAGCCGTCGCATATAACTACATCGGTGGTAGCTTCGATCCCGCCAACCCGAATCTCGTGGATGAGGATTCAACGGCCACCGATCAGGTCAGTGCCTACATCAATAACGCCCATGTGGTGGCGGGCGGCGATCTGATCGTCGCGGCTGGTTACAAGCCGTCTTCGGAACAGGCGCCAACCGAGGTGAGTGTAGGCCAGGAGAGTGTTGATCTGCCTGTGCCCATGACCTCACGGATCCTGAGCATTACCGTGGGCGCAGCAGGTGCCGATGAGTTTGCCCTGGGCGGCTCAGTATCAATTAATGTAATCGCTCACGACATCAAGGCCTACATTGCCGGCTCTCGCAGTGTGGAAGCTGACGGCAGTATTCTTGTGTCGGCGGCTGACGACCTCGACATGGGTTCCTTCGCAGGCGGCTTTGCACTTGCCACGGGGAGCTTTGCCGGCTCTGTCGGCATCGCCAACGCAACGCAGGTTACCAAGAACACGGTCGAGGCCTACATCGGACAAGGCGTGACGGTCGACGCCGGAGGCAACGGCGACGGCGTGGCCGCATTCAACGGCAAGAGAAACGACGGCGGGACGCTGCAGACGATTACAGCAAACGGCCTGGCTGTCACAGCGACCTCTTTCGAAGACGTCTTGACGATGGCGGTGGGCGGCGCTGTCAGCACCGGAAATCTTGGAATCGGAGTGGCGGGTTCCGCAGCGGTGACCGTTCTCAACGAAATTACGAGAGCTTACATCGCCGAGAACGCGGTCATAAACTCGGCGACGATCGGAGAGAGCGACAAACAGAGCGTCCTCGTGTTGGCTTCGGACCTGACCGAGCACATTGGCATCGGCGGGGGCTTGGCTTTCGGTAAGGATATCGGGTTCGGGGCCGGTGCCGATGTGGGGGTTATCCATAAGACGACAGAAGGCTATGTTGCCGCTGGGGCGAAGGTGAATGCCCGTAACAATGTACTGATCTATGCTATTTCAGAGGAGGATTTCTTCTCGATTGCCGTGAACGCAGGCATTGGAGGCGAGATTGCCATCGCAGGGGCGGCAGGCATATACGTCCTCTCCAACACCACGACGGCGTACATCGGTGGAGACTATGTAGACGATTTCGGAATTGTCCATTTGGGTGCAACGGTAAACGCTGGAAACAATGTCGTCGTGTCTGCCGATAATCCAACAGAGATTGATATTGCTGGAGGTTCATTGTCTGTCGGTTTGAAGGGTGGCGGATTCGGAGCGGGTGTAGGGGTGACCGTCTTCGACAAGGATACGGTGGCCTTCATTGGTGCAGGGGCTACGGTAGATGCCGATGCTATCGGGGACGCTGTCCTGGTCAATACCGGTGCTTTCGAAGTCCAGTACAGTCAGGATACGCCGGCCACCTTCAGCCCTGAGAATGTGCAGGAGAGCACCATCACCTTCGAGTCTCCTCATGGGTTTGAAGACGGCCAGGCCGTAGTCTACCAAAAAGGAGCTGCAGAGAATACAGAGATTGATGGATTGGAGGAGGGAGAGACCTATTACGTCATCTATGTCAGCCCGACCCAGATCAAACTGGCGAAGACCAAGACGGATGCTCGTGCCGGAAATCATATCGCATTGACGGACGGAAGCGGCACAGCACACACGCTTACCGATCCCTACGAGACGTTGTCGTGGGGTTCCCAGTCCTCACAGAGCGCTCCCTGGGATTTTCCAAGTGGAGATGAAGGAAAACCCGATCCCAACCAGGATGACTCACTCCGCAGGGACCGGAACGCATGGGCGAAGACGGATTACATAAAGGGTGTGGTTGTTGTCGCAGTCTCGAGGGAAGACATGGAAGCCTTCGGCCTGAGCGGGGCGGGTTCGAGTAGCATCACCATCAACGGCGGCGTGACGACCGACGTCAGTACGAGCGACACCTATGCCTACATCGGGGCAGGGGCAAAGATCAACCAGAATAATGCCAATGCGGCAGCAGATCAATCGGTTCTTGTGGCGGCGGGGAGCGACTACCACAAGATGGCCATTGCAGGGGCCATTGGGGTTTCTGGCAGTTTCAGCGCTGGGGCTGGCGTGGATGTGGAAGTTTTGGACCGACATACCAGCGCACACATTGATGATTCCGCCATGGTCAATGCCAAGAGAGACGTAAGCGTCGTGGCCATGGCCAATGAAGATATCCTGTCCATCTCGGCAACCATTCAGGGCTCATTAACCGTCGGGGTCGGGGGTGCTGTTTCCGTGATCGTCCTCGAGAGCCATACAAGCGCCTACATCGGAGGAGCCACGGTCTTCGCAGGGGGCAACGTCCTCGTTTTGGCCATGGATACTACGGACATCGACCTGATCGCAGGGGGAATCGGTGTCGGATTCGGCGGCGGTGGTGTCGGGACCTCCGTAGGTGTCAATGTCATCAACAAGACGACCGAGGCCTATATCAGTGATTTGGCCACCGTCGATGCGCGGGGAAATACGAGTGCTTCGATGCCAACCTTGAACGGCGGGGGCCCCATCAATGGGTTAGCAGTCCAGGCCTCTTCCAGTGAAGATATCTTGCTCATTGCGGCCAACATTAGCGGAGGTCTGTACGTTGGGATCGCCGGCGCGGTGTCGGTCAATTACGTTGACTCGGACACCCTGGCGTATATCGGCGCCGGTGCAAAGATCAACATGACCGATGAAAACCAGGGAGCGGCCGATGCCCAGTCCGTCGATGTGGCTGCCCGTAACGAGGTGGACATTTTTGTGGTGGATGCAGGTGGTGGCATCGGGGCCGTGGGAATTGGCGGGGCCGTGGACGTGGGCACACTTCGAAACGATACAGCGGCCTATATCGGGAACGCAGCCATGGTTGCTGCCAAGAGCGATGTGCGGTTGGATGCCCATTCAGAGACCGAGATCGATAGCTGGGTATTCAGCATCGGTGCCGGAGGTGTCGCGCTCAATGCGTCCGTTTCGGTTTACGCTATCGGGCAGAATCTCGAAGCCGAGGGTGAGGTGGATCCAAACGAAGCCCTGCAGAGCGGAGACAGTGACGCCTATTCGTACAGCGACAGCCAGATGAAGGCCACGCTCACCAACGATATCCTGGGGAGCTACAAGAGCGAGGGAAACGACAGCGAGGCGAACGCCAGAATTGAGGCGATTGCCGGGGATGTCAAAAGCGATACGGAGGGTCAATCCGTCAAGACGGAAATACAAAAGCCAGTAACCGTGGCTGGGACCAGCGCTTCCATAGGAGCAGGTGCCATCATCACTGTGGGTGGGAACCTGGACGTCCACGCCAGCGAGAGCCATGACATCACGATTGTGACAGGCGGCGCCTCCATCGGCTCAGCCGGTATCGGTGCTTCGGTGGCGGTGGTGGACATTGACAGGTCCATCACAGCGAAACTCGATGGCAATGTGACGGCGGTTGGGAATGTCACAGTGAAGGCCGAGTACAACAATGGCAAAGCGGATGATCGGACCGACATCCGGGCGTATGCTGGCTCCGGTGGGTACCTGGCCATCGCTGGCGCTGTGGTCGTTGTGTCCGACAAGGCTGAGACAGAAGCCTACCTCGGCCCCAATGCCGTGGTGGACAATGCCGCTTCGGTGAATATAGAGGCCTTGACTTACCGAAACGTTTTTACGGATGCCATCGGTGCAACGATCGGTTTCGGCATCGGAGCAGGGGGTGCGGTTTCCATTAACAGCCTTGGTGGTTTTACGAAAGCCTATGTGGATCAGGCAGACATCGGGATGAACCCTTCCTGGAGTGTGGGCAATGTTAGAGTTTTAGCAGATAGTCAGAATTTTGCTGAGGTGCGAACGGTGTCCGCCAGTGGGGGTTTCGGCATCAGCCTCGCCGGGGCATATGCTGAGGCGACCGTTGATCCTCAGGTGATAGCCTATGTGACGGATGATTCAGCGATCAATGTCGACAATGATGTAACGATTGAGGCCAATTCCAAGGGAGATGCCAGAGCAAAGTCCATGTCAATCTCCGTCTCGCTGGCTGCCGTGGGTGTCTCTTTGGCCAAGGCGAATCTCATCCCAACCGTCACGGCTTATCTCGGAGGCGGTATCATTGCGGGTGGAAATGTTACGGTTGCAGCGAGGCATAATGTGGGCGTCGATGACATCGTCATTCCTGGTAATGATGCCTACGCAGAAGCCTGGAGTCCGGCCACTGTTGGGTTGATTGGTGGAAACGGCTCTGATGCAGACGCTACTGCATCCAGCGTGGTGAGTAGTTCCATTAATACCGGGGCGGCCGTCGAAGCGAAAGGGGACATCACCATTAAAGCCACCTCCAGCAACTATGCTCATTCTAAGGCTGACGGTACTGCTGTGGTGGGGCTCGTGGCTATTGGTGCAAGTCTCTCGGACGCAAAGGCCGAGGGTTCCACGATCTCGCACATGAGCGGTACGGTCCTTAAAGGGCAAGACCTTCAAGTCAATGCAACGGCCTGGGACACAGCGGTTTCCGAGACCTTTGCCGCGGGAGGTGGGATTCTGTCGGGAATGGGTGCGGATTCATATGCAGCCGTATCCCCGGCGGTCAAGGCATATATCGATGGAGATGCGAATGTCTCACAGGATGTCTCGGTTGTGGCAACTGAAGTTGCTAAAGCGGAGTCCACAGCAGAAGGCATCAGCGCTGGCGGTTTAGCCGTTGGCGTCTCTCTAGCTGAGTCGACGATCTCGCCTAATGTGACAGCCTACGTGGGCGGTGGCGATACGACAATCAAAGCCGATAGCCTGTCCGTGACGGCAGCCCAGTCGTACCCGAGCGGCGACTATTCTGCAAAGTCCAGCGCTACCGGGTCATCCGGTGCGCTCATCGGTGTCAATGCCACCGAGAGCACAGCCAGCAACACGGGCGTCGTGACCAGCTACGTAGCAGACAATACGACGCTTTCCATTTCCGATTCAATTGAGATTAGCGCGGTTGGTGACAGCAATCAGCGCGCAGACGCCGACAGTAACAACTACGGCATCGTCGCTGGCGGAGGCAATTCGGCCGATGTTCACTCGAATGTCCAGACCAACGCCTATCTCGGTAACGGGGTGACGGTCAGTGCCGGAGATTCGATCGGAGGGCTGACGGACGGCGGGCTCTATTATGTCGTCGTGGACGACCGAAGACCTTTCATTCCATCCGATGCTATTGACCTTACCGCGGACACGATCATGCTTGGGTCCGGCCACGGCCTGCAGAGCGGGGACACCGTCGTCTACATCAAAGGGATTTCTGACGAGCCGATTGGCGGGCTGAATGAAAACCAGACCTACCGTGTTGAGGTTGACCCAATCCAGCCGAGCAAGATTCGGTTGCGGGACGTTAGCACGAATGCGCTTATCAATCTCACTTCCCTGGGCACCGGCTCTGACCATCGGTTTAACATCACCAATCCACGGGGAGTGAAACTGGCCACTTCCTTTCAGAATGCCCTCAACCCCGATCCGGTAACGATCGACCTCAGCGACCCTGCCATCGTTAGGCCCGGTCATTCTTTGAGACCTTACCAGCGTTCTTCGACCGAAGGGATTATGTTTGATCCTCTGATGGCACTCGATGCCAATAACGACACGATTGACCTTGGTCAGGGGCACGGTCTCTATACCGGCCAGACGGTGATCTATACAAAGGGGGCCGGACCGTCCATGACCATTTCAGCCAGTGGTGACGACTATAACTTTGCTCGATCGGAAGCTGGAAGCGGCGGGGTGGTGGCTGGGAGTGCTGCCGAGGCGAACGTCACCGCCACGAGTACCACCCGTGCTTACATCGCTGACGATACCGATCTCAACGACAGCATCCAGACCAGACTCGAGGTCTCAAGCCTGACCATCAGGGCTGATCACACCGCTCATTTTGACAGCCAGACCAACACGCTCCAGGCCTCTTTGGTTGGATTTAGCGGTTCCTGGGCTACCAACATAGTCAATTCCACGGTCGAAGCCGAGATTGGCGGAAACGCTGATATCACCACCAAAAATCTTTTTGTCGATGCGATTAATACGTCGCGCAAGAACCTGCTTGGCCCTGATGATTACAACGTCGAAGCCGGATCAGGCGGCGTACTGCAGGGCAATGCCTCTGAGAGCGAGACGGACATTGCCAATATCACCCATGCTACCATCGGCGCCGATGCGACGATCACGGTCATTGGCAATCCTTTTGTTCCGGGTGAGTTCCGCGTGAGCGCCTTCAATGACGTGGAGGGCTACGATGACGTTCGGCTGGACTCCGGCGGACTGATCGTCGGATCCGGGGCGACCTCTGCCATTCGAGCCGACACCAATGACGCCATCGTCAAGATCGAAGACGGTGTCGGGATAACGACGGTCGGTGATGTGGACCTTGAGACCCGGACCCGCGGTGTCCTCAGGGTGGAACCCCAGGTTCATACCTACGGCCTGGCTTCGGCAGCGGTCGTGGACGGGCTTGCCCGCATCTGGAGCAAAAATGAGGTCAACGTCGGCAACAGCGTCCTGATCGATGCCCTCGGGAACATCAATCTCCTTGCTGGCCGGAACAGCGATGGGACCATGAGCTATTATGATATCATTTCCCATGGCGACGAACTGAACGCCTCTGTCATTCCCATCAGTGACCTCGGCTCCCACGGAGAAATCAAACGGGATCATATCATCACAATCGGCACCATGCCTGACAGCGGCACGCAGCTTCGCAGCGCACGGGACGTCAATCTATTGGCCGAGCTTTACCATAATGCGGAGATCACTGCATACGGAGCAGGCAAAAACTGGATGACGGCCCTGGCCGGAGCCATTGACAGCATGTTCGGCTCCGACGGTATCTCGGAAGAGATGATCGGTGGCACGGCAACGAATGAGAAGAACGCCACCGTTACGGTGAATGGTACGATCGAAGTCGGGACCCTGAAGAACCAGGAGCTCGTTGCCGATAGTGAGCTGGACGGACAAAATCTGATCATCTTCGCAACCACGCAGACCGAAGGGATCACCTTCACGCAGAGCACGGAATCCCTTGCCAGCCAATTGAAGGAAGAATATGAGTATTGGAGGGATCTGCTCTACGAGTACTCCGACGGCAATCCGGATAATTGGACACCTGAAGAGACGGCCTATTCGCTCGAGATTCAGCGAGTAGAACAGGAGATGAAGGACCTGGGCCTTTGGAATGATCAAGGAACCACTGAAACAGAAGACGATGAGCCCATCACTTCTTATGCTGTGCCCTACATCACCGTGAATGACATCTGGGCGCAGGCCGGTACGATCAACGTGATGGGGAAAGACCTGCTCGGCAGCGGCAGCTTCAATGCCCCGGGTAACGTCACGGTCACAATCACCAACAATAGCCCGGCATACCTCCGGATCAATAACGTCACGATCCCGGACCATGTGGGCGGCCGGGTCAACTTCAATGGCGTAGATGTTGAAAGCAATGAGGATATCGCCGAGATCAATGAGAGCAAGGCAGCCTTTGGGTCCTCGGATGTAACTGAATCGGATCATTCGATCAAGATCAATCTTGGAGACACCCGCGGTTTCGCGACGGGCGATGCCGTGATCTACCATAACACGGGCGATGGTGAGGACATCGGCGGACTGACGGATGGAATAATCTATTATGTGATCGTTGTCGATCCTTCAACAATTCGGCTCGCCCGAACACAGATAGATGCAGAGGCGGGGAACCCGGTGAATATCGCTCTCTCAAGTGGGACAGGAAGTTCGCACAGCATTACAGCGACACCTGATTTCGGTACCTTTGAGACGGCGACCGGTACATCGAGTCCACCTGAGATCACCATCACGAACACCTTTGATGCAGAGTCCTCGCACCCCTACGGAGAGGATGTCAGGACGTCGGAAATCGAGATCGTCGGTGACATTAACAACATCCTGGGTCCGGTGACGATTACGAGCGTGGGCACCATCATGGTTAAGGCGAGCATCAACGCCGGCGATCTCGAAATCACTTCGGAAAAGGGCAATTTCGTAATGAGCTACACGGATTCCATGTTCCACGTCGGTGGAAACCCGGGCGGACTTGAGGGATATGGCTGGGATGTCATCGCAAGAAAGCAGGAAAATATTACAGAAGGGAATACCACGATCACGACTTACCAGTACTCCGCCAATGCCGCTTCCAATGCGGACGTGTATTATGCTCTCTATAATAGCCCACCTGAGGAAAATATCATCATTGGAAGGAACGTCTTCATCAGTGCAAGGTACCTGAATATCAACGGCACGATACAGAGCGGCATGCCCGAGCGGCATGTGACGATTACCAAGAGTGAAGAGACAATAATAAACGCGGCGGAGTTGGCATCCAACTATTGGCGGGTCGGGTCCCCATCCTATAAGTGGGTTGCCGGGTTCTTGGTCAACTATTACGGGCTTTCCACACAAGATTACAGGTATTTCAAATTGCCCACCGGTTCCGATGACAACATCGACGTCTATTATGACGCCGAGCTTGACCGTCTCGAACTCGAGCCGGTGCAAGTGGAGGGCGGCAACATGCAGCTCTTCGGTCAGATCCTGAGCACCGGTTACGGCAACCTCAAGGTTCTGGATGGCTATGGCCAGATCAAAATTGACAACCAGACCAAATACGACCTGGTTACCAAAACACTCGATACAGGACATGGGGTGCAGGGGCGGCTGAAGATTATCGACACCGCGTTTACAGATCCAGTGACCGGCATGCCTCGGGTCAGGGAGTACTGGCGCGAGAACGGTCAGGTTTACAGGAAGGAATATTATCTCACTCCACCAGATCAGGATCCTCTTATCCTCTCCGAGGGACCGGACGGTGGAAACCGGACAACGACCTATAGTCCGCTCGAAGGCTGGCGTTATTACTGGAATACGGGCCGAAATTTCACCGAACAGACCGTCACCACCTACGGGTCGTCGTCATGGTTGGGTATGGATGCCTTGGCAGCCGATCCGAGAAACATTGTCGATGGCCCCCATCGGACAAGCACGGAGCCCAGGGCTCTGCGGGAAGGGGAATATTTCGCTTACGATCCTGCCGTGACCGATGACTATAGTTATGATTTCACACGCTACCAAGGCATGCTCGTGGACAGCATTGACATCACCAACAACACCATTACCTTCAAAGTGGATCACAACATCAAAGAGAATGGCCAGGCTGTTGTCTACAGAAACGATGGTCCCGGAGGGAACATTGGCGGCCTCCAGAATAACACGACCTACTTTGTGATCCGAGACCCAAATGACCCGAAGACAATCAAACTGGCGAAAACCAAGAGCGAAGCGGTCAGTGGGACGGCGATCGACCTGACTGGCACTGGCAGCCTCACCGGCACGCACCGGCTTGTGGTGACCAGAAGGGAACTGATTGCTCAATGGGAGAGTTCGACCTGGTACGGGACCACAACTTATTATAAGAAGGTCGGCGAGTATACGCCTCAGAAAGATATCCACAGCCATAGCATTCGTGCTGACCGCGACATCAATATTGAGTTTATAGGCTGGGATGCCGGGGATCCAAACGTAAAGGCCTCGGTCGAATCGGATGGCAACCTTCTGGTCGACGGGTCGGTCAGGAATGCGGTTGGCACAACGACACTCACTGCAGGCAAGGAGATCAAGCTGATCAATGACGAGGCCATCGTCGGAGGCCATGACATTACGCTGAACGCCACTACAGGGATCGGCAGGGAGAAAACCCTCCGGACCAATCAAACTGGCAGTGTTTTGAATGTAAACACCACCACGGGCGACATCAAGCTGCAGGAGATTTCCGGTGAGTTAAAGGTCGGGCAGGTTAAAACCTCCGGGGACGTCGAACTGACGGCCCAATATGATATTGTATCAGCAAGTTCGTCCAGCCTCGTGCGCGGGGGTAAGGTCACACTGACCTCGCAATATGGTGATATCGGGACATTGGGAACGAATGGGACGGCCTCCGCGCCCGCCTCCGACGCACTGCCACTGAGAGTCGACACCGGTTCAACGGACCGGGACACCCTGTGGGCGAAGGCAAGTGGAGATGTGTATCTGAGTGAGGTGGATGGCGCCCTGCGCCTGAAAAGCGTCGAGACTTATGGCGATGTCCGGATTGAAGTCCTGAACGGAGACCTGGCGGATGGAAACCTCACAGAGGCCCGCGATACGCGTACCATACAGCAGTTGGAACAGATGTGGGACAGGATGTGGGCCACCGAGTCCACAGCGAACAATAGCATCAACGCAACAATCAGCGCCTACGAGAACGTTAAGACCCGCGACTACCATGCCTACTGGAGGCACCGAAACAAACAGTCTGACCCCAGCGTCTATGATCCCACATTCCAGGTGACGCTGTCGGATGCAGAAAAAACTTATTACACAGATTACTACACGAACCAGGGTATAGATCCTGTGACTGCCATTGCCACACTGGAGAACAAGCGTACCACAGAATATCATACCCTCCACAAGACCTACGGCCAGCTTGGAGACACTTACGATCCGAACTGGTCCTATGACGTCGACGACCCCAATCTCCATCAGACCTTCAGTGGTTCTCAAGTAACCGACTCGACCATTGACCTGGGTGTTCATGTCTTTACCAATGGGCAGGCCGTGATGTATCACAGCGGCGGCGGTTCCGTTACCGGGCTGGAGGATGGCAAAATCTACTACGTTGTATTGGATGATACCGATCCGGGCAAGATCAGGCTGGCGGCAACCCAGGCGGATGCAACGGCTCCGACACCGAAGGTCATCACTCTCACCTACAACGATGGCGACAGCCACTCTTTCTCCGATGGCGATGTGCTGAAACAGCGGGCGGCATGGAGCGAGAATCAACTTAAGAATTCGGTGAGCGCGACCATCACGCGACCGAAGACTGTCTCGGGAACCACGATTACAAAAGAGGAGCCCAATATTAAGGGTAGCAATATTGCCCTGAAGGTCTCCGGTAATGTCGGTGTGGCCACAGGACAGTTCGACATCACACTTCCCTTGAGTTCGCTGAGCCCGGAACAAAAAATAGCCCTGGCCGCTGCGGAGCGGGACGATGTAACCTTCTACGCTGATGAAGCTGGCACCATCAGGATCACGCCGGATGGCCTGTATGTGGCCGGAGTGAATGCTGGCGACAATAAGATTATTTTTGACAGGGATCATGGTTTCTACAATGGTCAGACCGTGATCTACACGAATGGAGGGAATCCGAGCATCGGGATCGAAGGAGGCGGTTCCTTGGTGGATGGGCAGATCTACTATGTCATCTCATCCGGCGTGGCCTCCAATGAAATCAGACTGGCAACCACCGCAGGGGGAGCAGCCATTGATTTGGCTGATGGTTTAACCGGTGACACACAAATCTTATTTCCAAAAGTGGCGAAGTTACGCATTGAGCTCGTGGAAGATGTGGATGTTGAAACCGAAGGCGTGGTCACTGCAAGCGGCGGCAAAGACGTGAATCTTGGTTCCGAGGGGATTATCCGCATTGATCAGGTGTTCGCGGGCGAGCCTGGAATCATGGATGGGAAAGTCCGCCTCAAGGTACAGCAGGCCCTCACCAATGACAGAACGGATACTTTGGATCCGGTCAACATCAGAAGCGGCGATATGATCCTGGAAGCGGAGGATGAGAGTATCGGTTCCGAATCGGCTCCCCTGTTGGTCGAGCTGGCTTCTGGTGCATCCCTGATTGCACGGGCCAATCATAATATTTATATCCGCGGGTACCAGTGCGATTTAAACCTCCAGGAAGTGTTCGCCAATGATTATGTAGACCTGCGCGCCGACGGATCTATCCTGGATGCAACTGATGATGACAGCACCACAGGGACCTGGAATATCAACACGCCCCGCGTTTATCTGGAGGCCGGCACAGGAGCAGATACGAAGGGTTCAATAGGCTCCGTCACCAACTTCCTGGAAGTCGATCTTCACGGGCAACCGGTCCCAGCATTTGCAGATCAGGATATCTACATCCATGAAGTTGCCGGCGATATGTATGTAGATGTGGTGAAGTCCAACTATGGCAGTGTCGGTCTAAAGGCAGCGGGATCCATTCTGGACAACGACGAGGATCCGGACAACGACGAGGATCCGGACAACGACGAGGATATGGAGGGCAATCCGCTGGTCGATGTGTATGGGAACAACATCACTCTCGTGGCCGAATACGGTACCATCGGCGCATCGGGGGATGACCTGGATATCGACTCCGCATTTTTCGACCTAGGGATAGGGACGCTGACCTCCTCCAGTGAGTTCAATACCTATATCATTGAGCCGCGTGGAGATCTTCGCCTCAACACGGTGCAGACAAAGGCTGGCATCGCCTTCATTGCAGCGCCAGATCCTGTTGGAGGCCGAATCCTGAATGGAAATCCTGGCGGCCAAAATATTATCTCCGGTATGACGTATCTGTTTGCGAGCCTGAATATCGGTGAACGTGATAACCAGATCACTACCAAGGTTGGCAACATCGAGGGACAGTCCACAGCCGGCAGTACTTGGATCATTAATGATGGTGATCCTATTATCGGCGGCGTTACTGGAGACCTCGGTGATCCAGGGATGTTCGCTGGGGGATCGGTGAATATCACCTCCAGCGATCCTGTGATCATTATGGAGGACATCCTTGCCCTTGGTGATATTAATGTATGGTCGGTGGACGACTCGGATGATTCGGGAGCGGAGAACCTGGACAATATCATCGTAAAGGGTGGGGTGATGATTCAGTCTGCATCCGGCAATGTGAGGCTAAGGGCCGGTGACGACCTGATCATTGAGGAAGGGGCGGTCATCCATGCTGCCAGCACCGTGGAGCTTTTCGGGGACTACAGTGACGCCGACCCGGACACAGGTATTGGGGCTACCATCGACCCGCGTGGTGAGATCACTGCCATGTCGGTCGAGATTTATGGGGGAGCGGACGACGATTTTGTTTACCTTCGGAGTCTGAGCGTCCCCGCAATGGTGCGGGGTGGCGGTGGCAGCGACACCTTGATCGGGCCCAACGACGACAATACTTGGGAGATCGGTGATCTCGAATCCGACGATCCTACCTCCGACGCTAACACCGGCAATCTGGACGGAAAATTCTTATTTGAGTCTGTCGAGAACCTGATCGGCGGCTCTAAGAACGACACGTTCTATTTCCTCGATTATGGGCGTGTGGATGGGATCATCGATGGCGGTGCCGGTATTGATATTCTGAATTTCCTGCAGTCCAAATTCATCCAGGAGGCGGCTGAGGATTTCTTGAAGGTGGACTTGCCCATAGGGGATCTTCCCAAAGGGGAAGAGGTGGATTTTGCTGGAACCGGGGGGATTGAACAGATCGAAGACATCCTCGTCATCCTTTTGGCGGAGGTTCAGGAGGATGGGACGCTGGTTTTGAACATGGGTCCGCGAGCCGCGGAGCGGCTGGCGATCAACACTGAAGACGGCGACGAGGTGTTCACCCTCAACCATGTGGACGGCGATCCGGTTGCTGCGGAGGGCGAGACCATAAAGGTCACGGCTTTCGGCATTAATCTGGACTATAACGGGGTCCGTTCGATTCTTGGCTCAGGCGGCCTGGGGGATGACACAATTTTCCTTAGCTGTGACATCATGGCTCCAGCCGAGCTGGACGGCGGTCCAGGAAACGACATCTTGACGGGTGGCGAAGGCAACGACATCCTGCTTGGAGATGCTGGAATCATTACCCGTTCTTATGACGGGGATGGTGCGCTACGCAAAGATGTGCTTCTGACCGACGTCGGAATGATCACAGGTGTCTACGATTTGAACAGCCTGAACTGCAAGGATCTGAGCGAGGCCATGGTTTTGGATCTCCTGAACGCAGACCTTGTGCTCCTGACGGGTGCTTACAACGCCGACGGAAATAAACATTTTATTCGGAATGCATGGGGTTGCAAAGAGTGGGAGACCCAATTGCTTCTTATCTCCCTGTTTGAAGATGGAAATGACGTCCTTAATGGAGGCGCTGGTGATGACACCATGTTCGGGGGTCGCGGTAATGATACACTTAGGGGTGGCGCTGGTCGGGACTACCTGGTTGGCAATGCTGGGAAAGATGTCCTCGACGGCGGTGATGAAAACGATATTCTGGTGGGCGACGATGCCACGCGAGTCGTTAGTGACGGTGCACTGCCAAACGTTCTTCGTGGCCTCCATCTGATCGGAGGGAACGGCGAGTTTGGAGGAGTCGTCCTGGGTGATTTGGGCACGACAATCGTGCCGCTCGTCTCGGTTCTTCCCGACAAAGATCTAAACCCGCTTATTGGCGTTTTCACTCAAGTTGGCAGCGACCTTCCCATCCTCCCGGATGACAATGTTCTTACCCGTGTTGATGGCACTTATCTGGTACCTTTGGCCTCGATCATTGCGGACGTGGCGCACCATATCGATCTCCTCGCGGGGAACGACATACTCCGCGGAGGTACGGGTGATGACACGCTGATCGGGGATAACGCAATTGTCTTTTCCCCGAGCGTAACGGTTACTCCGGAGGTGATTCAATCAGCGTTTGGTATGACGTGGGATCTCTTGAGAGCCTTTGATGACTTTGGTGACTTGATCCATCGACTCCACCATGCAGTAGGAGATGCGGATCATTGCCATCCGTGCTGCAGCTACGAAGATGTCGTCTTGGACCAGACATTCTGTCTGGGGAATGATCAGATGGACGGCGGTGACGGCAATGATTTTATGGTGGGCGACGA
>CAYGYP010000005.1:0-18950 GCA_964354115.1 uncultured Candidatus Bathyarchaeia archaeon
CTTTTGCTCGGGTATCTTTTTTTCTTGTTTGGCCGGCTTTTCATCCGCGAAAAGGAACATCGGCAAGGACAAAACAACGAGCCAGACGGCAAATTTTTTTAGGGGCATATTCCGGTCTTTAGCATTTCTCTATAATGTATACGGATTGGACGGGGAAAAGGTTGCGAATCCGGGAGCGTGGTTGTCAACAAGAAAGAAATAAGTAAAAATAGAAGTCCAAGCGATGCATGATACGAAATGGATGGACAATCTGGCGGAAAGGCTAAAAGGGGAGAAGCCTGGACTCGCTGCCCAGCTGGCCATGGCCCCAAATCCCCGGCCAGGCCAAATCGTTTACCAGGATGCGGAAGTCTCTTGTTTGAAGGCCGGGGTGATGGTCCTCCTGTATCCATGCGCTGATACGGTTTGCTTGGTGCTGCTCCGCCGGACCAGCTCCGTCCTCCATCACAAGGACCAGATCGGTTTTCCCGGAGGGCAGATAGAACCCGCGGAGAATTTTGAGCGGGCCGCTCTGCGCGAAACATGGGAGGAATTAGGCGTCCTTCCGGACAAAATCAAGATCATCGGGTCGCTTACTCCCTTGTATATTCCGCCGAGCCATTTCTGCATCTATCCTGTTGTGGGCTTGGCTGCTGAGCCGCTCTCCTTCAGGCCCCATCCGCAAGAGGTTGCCGAGGTCATTGAGGTGCCGCTCCGTCATCTCCAGGATTCACGGCAGACGCGAAGAGAGGTCTGGATTATTGACGGACGAACGGTTGAAGTCCCGTTCTATGCCTGCGGACATCATAAGATTTGGGGAGCCACAGCTATGGTCCTGGCTGAGTTCCTCGAATTGTTGTAAACGGACACGATTCATGGACAACCGGGTGGGCGCGGACTGTCATCCATCTGATCAGGATCTTTATCGTCGCCCTGCCTCTGGCCTATGTCTTTGTCTTCATCCTCGGTTAGGGTTCCTGTCCGTCGCCTGGGCCATGGTCCTGGGCGGCATCGCTTCAAATGTGACAGCTCTGATATGGCTGAGCGCAAAATTTCGCGTTCTTCATTAAGCCCGCCGGGGGTGGATGGGCAAGTTATTGAAAAAATAGCCAAAATTGCTTATATTGAGTGGCGTCGCCGGAGTGGCGGAACTGGCAGACGCGCTGGACTCAAAATCCAGTCCCTGGCAACAGGGGTGTGGGTTCGATTCCCTCCTCCGGCACGCCTTATTTCCCTGTGTTTTCAACGATTTTGGAAAATCCAAGTCTCTCTTTTATCTTTCAATCCTGATGCCCTAACGTCAACGCTTTTCAACAGATTTTGTCACATATTTGGCACACGGGAGGACTTTTGCTTGCGCCATACTGGTCTTTTGGGTTGAGCCTCGAACCCGTTGTAGTATTGTCCACCTCATACCCTTTTATTCTTAACAATGCATCTCTCATACAGTAAACGCAAACACCGATTTGGAGAACGAACAAAGTTATTTGGGCTCTTTGCGCCTTTATATTTGACTGATTGTTTTTGGCTTGCAGACCAGGTTAAACGACAATGACGAGCTTTGGGGACTTAACCCGGGGGTCGTTGGTTCAAATCCAACCCTCGCTCCCCCTCCCCCCACGCCACCCCAGCGATTGAGGCTCGAGTATTTATTTCCCTGACTACTAAAGCGGTCACATTACTGGCTGTTTCCTCTATTGGCGAGAAAAAGGACAGGAACTGTTGTATTTTTAATTTGAGTAATAAATACTTGTTACTAGCAGCCATTTGCCTAAGCGTCCAAATTTGTATAAAATTGGGGGGATAGTCTGAGCACGGGAAGCAGCGGATTGGCTATCCACCAAAGGCTAGTGTGGCTCTTAAGAGGGTGAAAAAGAATAGTTTTAAGATTGAAAGACAATTGCCCCTAGAAAAAGCTATGGAGGATTAGATGGTACCTGGATACTACAATATGGCTCAGATATGCATAAATGGTCATGTCATTAACCTCAACGCCGGTTCGATCCCGGTCAGCTCCACCAACATTGATTCTTAATGAGCAGGAGGGCAGCAATTACAAATGGCCAAGTTTCTTAAATGCATCATCTTCGTCTTATTATTTAAGAATATTGCGGTTGCACAGTCTGGTGAAGCTTTCACCCCGCTTGAAGACCGGTGGGCATTGGTTATTGGGATCAGCCAATATAGGGATAATACGCATAACTTAAAATTCGCTGATAAAGATGCGGATGTTATATCTGGTGCGCTCACAAACCAGTGCAGGTTCCCCCAAGACCATGTGAAGCTCTTAAAGAACGCCGATGCAACATACGAGAATATCAGGCGAGGGGTAGAAGGCTGGCTTGCCAAAAACGCAAATAAAGATGACAAGGTGGTAATATTTTTCAGCGGGCACGGCACCCAGGACTTAGACGACAATAATGATGAACTCGATGGGTACGATGAATTTTTGGTTCCTTATGACTTTGATGATACTGACATTTCCTCCGCCATAAGAGATGATACGTTTTCATATTGGATTAATAACTTGAAATCAGAAAACGTATTAATTCTATTTGATAGCTGTTACAGCGGGGGGGCTGCCAAAGCTAAGGGATTTAACCACATAAAAGTTAAAGGCAAAGTATTAGTAGATGGCTTCATTAAGGACATCTTTAAGGAAGTTCCCAAGGCGGGAGTTGCACTACTAGCTGCCTGTAATGATCATCAATACTCATTCGAAGCGCCAGAGTTTGGGATGGGTTTGTTTACGTATAGCCTGGTCAATTCATTTAAGCAAAATAATGACCTCGATAATGACCAGTCGCTTGATATTAATGAACTATTTGCCCCGACAGAAAAATTTGTCATCGATTATTCTATCAGGACTTATAAAGAGGAACAGAATCCGGTGCTAATATCTACCCTAAAATTGCCATTTACGCTGGTTTATATTCCGCAGGCCAAAGCGGTTACACCCGACAAATTTGTCCAAGAATCGAAGAACATATATTTTCAGGCCGTGGGGGTCCTTGACAAACAGAGGAAAATTGAGCTTCTGGAAGAAGCAATCAAGTATGATCCACATAATTCTTATGCGTATGAAGGGCTAGCTGACACTTTTCTTGAGCTTGGCGAATCAGAAAAAGCCATTCATTTTTACGAGTTGGCCTTAGTTGATTCTTTTAGTAAAGGAGGTTTATATCTTGGCTTGTCCAAAGCATATGAACACGTGGGAAATTTCACATTAGCATTTCAGTACATTAGATTGGCCTTGGATATATCTGAGGATACGCGGAAACTCAATCAACTTGCTAGGCTTTATTCTCTTAACAGTGAGTATAATAATGCGATCAAGTATTATTTAAAATCAATCGAGGTTAATCCGAGGAATTACGAGGCTCACTTTGAACTTGCCAGAGTTTATATTCAACAAGAACAATATGATCAAGCTTTGAGCGTGCTAAATGCCGCAATAAATATCAATCCTGACAGGGAAAACCTTTATTATCTCAAGGGCATACTTATGTACTATGTTAAAAATAATATAAATGAAGCTACGGCTTTATTTAAAAAGTTTTCTGATACGGATGCATCATTTTCATCAATAATTAGTCTTTTCGAGATTGATAAAAAGGGCTGGGTAATTAATTTTCATAGCATATTAGACAGGGAAGATTTTGTTGCGGAATACTATATGTGTACAATTCTTAGTTATGAGGAAAACAAGAACACAAATAAAGCAAAAGAATATTATGAACGATTGATAAGGGCATATCCGTTTTTTAAGGATGCTAACAAGTATAAAGAGCTTCAGCGCCAAATAAAATAATAAATGACATTTTTCACTCCAACGCTCTCACCGCTGATTCTTTTTGGGGAAAAGAAGAGTGAGTATAGCGTCCTATAACTCGCACTGAAGAATGCCCTAGGATTTCTTTAACGGTTATAATGTCGATCCCTTTTTCAATAAGCCTTGATGCGAATGTATGTCTAAGATAATGGAAACCAAGATCTTCGATCCCAATATTCTTACACGCCGTCTTAAACGATCGCTTTAATTCCTGAGCGGCTTATGCGTTCTGGGATTAATAAAGAGATAATGACTGCTTTTATATATTTTCAATTCCCGGAAAACAATTTTATTTACAGGAACAACTCCGCCATGTCAACTTAAGTTCGCAATTTGAGAGCCATCATAACCCTGGTCAGCCAGCCTTGTGATCGTAATGAATTGCCTTTATTGATGAGAAATTCCTTTTCTGCTCCGGTGGCATATTAAGCATTCATGCGCCAGTTTTTCCCCGTCCCATCCTCAGGGAGGATAAATCGCAGCGTGATCGGATGTCAAGTTAGGCTCAACATAGCTGAGAGTGGGCTCTAAGGCCGCAGGCGAGCTCAACCGCGTCGGAACCAATACTCCTTCTGGAAACAGATCTCATTTTCGGAAAATTATTGGAAAAGCTATTTGTAAGTTAAAATTCTTATATACCATTGAGGATGGTTTGTGGCCATTACCTTGATAGCTTCTAAGTATTCCATTTGCTCTTCCTCTCCTCTAGAGAGGCCGCTCGGCCATCGACGCCCATTACTGAATAGCGGAAAGTCCCATACCCGGCCAGGATGATAGCGTTTGGCCCGATGTTCTCTCTCCCATTGAACCCTAGTTTCCGCAATGGGAAAAGGCCTTTACCCGCAATTTCCCCTGACAACAGCTGTAACTCCCTGGGTGATAAAATTGGCGTTTGTGTTCATCCCCTTGCTCCAGAAACCCCTGTCACAGCGGGCATGAACGTCAATGAACCCCGGCTTAAGGGCCAAATTCCTGGCCTCAATGACCTTCTTGGATTTTTTTCGTTGCCACTTTCCAATCGTGACAATCGTATCTGCAGAAATCCTGATGTCCCCGTAATATCCGGGGTTTCCGATCCCGTCGATGATTATCCCGTCTTTGATCAGAACATGAAAATCTGAAGACTTCCTGAAATACCCTGGGAGAGAGCAATATCCCGAGTATCAGAATGCAAAAATACTGGAAAGAATGCAGATTCACGGATCAACTCCTCATCAAATTCATCCTTCAACTGGGCGGAGATTGCCTTGCCCTTCTGCGTTCTTTCCTAGCCCATCTAAAGAGAAACAGAACTCTTACTCCGCCCACTCTCTCTAGCCCGATCCCAGCCTAATATTTCGGGAGAAGTCTATTTGATGATGTGGAATTTTGTCTGCCGTCCATCTAGAAAATAGACGCCCCTGGCGGTAAAAGCCACATCCTGCTCGATCCCCAGGCGCAATTCCCTCCCCTCCAATTCCGGCACGGATACACCCACACTGAGCTCGGCGGTGAAACAACTGTTATAGACGAGGCGCACTTCCCCGCGTCCTTCTGTGTTCAGCTGTTCCCATGGAAGCCCTATGAGGGGGCCGGGTTCATGGAGGTAATACCCCAGGGAGTGGGAGTAGATGCGAGGATTGCTGATACCTGCTTCTTTGGCCTTCTTGAGGATATTCGCCAGGAGCTGATTTCCGGTCAGGCCCACTTTGAACTCTGAGCAATAAACATCTTGAAGTTTGTTTCCTTCCGCCATGATTTTTTTGATCGTTTCCGGAACGTCAGACTCTCCAGGTCTCAAGACATAAGCCCATTCCTGGTGATCTGTGGAGTAGCGAAGATAGATGAGCCCCACATCGCAATGGACCAGGTCGCCCGGCCGGATGATCTTATCATCCTTCCCGTATTTCTCGATAATCTTCTGATGTCTGCCCCTGATGCTGAAATCGGGCATGAAGGATTTTTCCAGACCCAGCTCTGCGATTCTTTGCCAATAATAATATCGGAGATCATCGGTCGTTGTTACATTCGGCGTAACAACCTTGTTGGAAAGCGTCTCGGCGATAATGGCATGGGAAAGGGAGACAGCCTGTTCAAAAATATCCAGCTCTTCCTCGAGGAAGGTCTCCAGCCACAAGACGGCAAGCTTTTCCGCGGATTCCAGCCTGTTCGAATACTTAGGCCCGATGGTCGTCTTCAACTTCTCTTTTAGAGAGGCGGTTAATCCGTCAGCGGCCCAGATCACCTCGGACTCGTTAATGCCAATCCTTTTCGGATCCTTTTCCTTCACGATCCTGGCCAAGCAATCCCACTGGCTCTCTTTTTTCTGGTTGTCCCAGCCGCGAACATCCCAGGCATCACGGTGGAGGTCAAGCATGTTTGTCCGTGAAACATTCAGCCTTTCCACCTCTTTGCCTCCTCCTGAGTCGTAGAAAACAATAATCTGAGTTATCGGGCACCAGGCGTTGTAAGGAACCATCGTCTTGAAGACAGGGTCGAGATTGTCTTCGTTACAGATGATGATCCACATATCGAATCCCGTTTCCCGCATGAAACGGGGCAGCAACTTTTCCAATCTCATGAGGGTGATCTGGTTGACCGCATCTGTTCTTTCCCGCATGGTCATAACAGCCGGAAGTCCGTCATCAATGGCAGAGAGAGGCACGATCAAAAATATAAAGAGCAAAAGGAGAATAAAGTGTTTCTCTAAAAGTTGGGGCATGTCTCCTCCCTTCAAAAAAGTTTGCAGTCCCGACCTCCAGGAGCCCTATGCAGGTCTCTATTCAGTCTACGACAGAGGAAATCTGATTTCAACCATGTGAACTCGTTCATAGGATTAGTAACACTTGGGTTTTTGAGATTCCAGCCAGAGCTGATAATATTCAGCTGGTGTTAGATAATCAAGGCCCTGATGAGGCCGGATGTAATTGCAGGTGTACTCCCATCGTTCCCGCTGTCGGTTATGCTCCTCCATCGTGTGCCCATTCGTCTCCACTTCATAAAATTCCTCCCGATGTGTTCGATTCGCCCTTTCGACATAGCTATTGAGTTTGGGCGACCGCGGCGGAATCACATAAAGCTTGATCTGGCGTTTCTGGGCCGCTTCTTTAAAATCCTTCTTAAACTCCGATACGCCGTCAATCTGGATGCCTTTCGCCTGGAAAGGAAACTTCTTCTCTAAATACTCTAGGAAAAGGGCTGCGGCAAAACTGCTCTGCCGCCGGTAGGCTCGAGCGCAATCCCAGCGGCTCACGACATCCCGAGCACTGAAATGAAACCGGACATCATTCGACATCAGCTGCAACTTTAAGGTGTCCACTTGAACCAGGTCTTCCGGAGCTTGAATCGAATAGCCTGTGGGCATCCGCACGGCATAACGGGGTCGGCGCCGTCTTCTTCGGGCCAGCTTCGCCAGACGCACATTCTCCGGTTCCCTTAACACACCCCTGGCCTTCAACCGATTCACCACCCGCCCCACGCTTGATACCGACACCTCTATCCCTTCCTTCTTCAGCAACGGGGCCAGCTTATCTTTCCCCCACCGGGGATACTGCTCCCGGAGCTGCCGGATCCTTTCCACAACCCTCACCGGCGTCTGTGGCTGACGAACTTTATGGGGCCGATAAGAGCCCGACTCCAGTGTCGGAAGATCAAGGGGATCATAACGGCTCTTCCAACGGTAGAAGGTCTGCGGAGAGATACCGAAGTAACGGCAGGACTTCCGGCCCTTCCGGCAGAGGCTGTAGTAATCCATCCAGCCCAGCCGCTTAGCTGCCTCTTTGGAGATTTTCCCCCTGCGGTCCAGAGAGGAAATATACTGAGAGCCCGGAATAATAGCCCCATATGTGCTCGTAGGTCTTAGTCTCATAATAACACCATTTTAGCCTAACCAGAGGTGTCACTAATCTATCTGAACGAGCACACCCATGATGAGTTTATGGGGAGGGCGGATTTCCCCTCTTTCCGCCGCTCGGGAATCAAGATATAATTGAAAAGGAGTCTTTTTCAAAATTTATAAGCAAACCCTTGCCGGAAATACATGGGTTCATGATGGATGTTGCCTTCTGCCAAACCTTCACAGAGGTGATAAGAAGTGGCGGAAATATTATATGCGGAATCGCTGGTGATAAGCTGACGAGTCTGCTTTAATCGGTGGCGATCTAAATTCTGTTTAAAAAGGGATATCAGAGCGGAGTGCAGAATATTTGATTTTTTCAGGAATTGAAAAGGATATTTGGCTATGTTAATGTTATAAGTCAATCACAGATCAAATCATTCTTAAAAGGAGGCCTTATTTTAGTGCATTATCTTAGAAAAAAAATCTTCGGAACTTTTTTAGGTTTGCTCCTCGTTGCAATCTCAGGATTTTCCTCCCTGAGTTCGGGCCTTGAGGACCCGGAACAGATTCTGGCCATCAAGAACGCCCATATCTATCCAGTGACGAGCAAGGAAGTTGCCTCGGGAGTGCTGGTCATTAAGGGAAAGAAGATTCTTGCAGTTGGCTCCGATGTTACTATTCCTGCTGACGCAAAGGTAATCGAGGCCCAAGGAAAGCATGTCATTCCTGGAATCGTGGAGAGTCATTCCCATATGGGGCAAAAGCTGCTCTGGAAAGGTCCTGTAACCGGCTTTGATAACAATGAACTGTCTGAGCCCATCAATGCCCATTGCCGGGCCATAGACGGATTGGATACCAGTGATGTTGCCTTTGCAGTAGCGCTGGAAGCCGGGGTAACAACCATGAACATCGTACCAGGGAGCAGAACCCCGAACGGCGGTCAGGCCGTGGTGCTGAAGCTCCGCGGAGGTACCGCTGAAGAGATGTTTTATGCGCACGGAGGGATGAAATTTGCCGTCCGGGCCACGGAGCGCCAAAAGAACTTCCCCAAAAATATTCAGGAGGTTGGGACTCTGTTGCGTGATCAGCTAAAGGCCGCGCAGATGTACATGGCCGCCTGGCAGGAATTCAAGTCTGGGAATAGGGCCGAAGCACCTCAAAGAGATCTTAAACTTGAAGCCCTTAGCAAAGTACTTACTAGGGAATGGATCGTCGGAGTGCATGCATATTCTCCACAGGAGATGCGCATCGCTGTGGATTTAAAAAAGGACTTCAACCTCGATCTTTATATCATCCACGGATTTGGCATAAATGAACTTGCAGAAGAGCTGACTCAGCAGGGAATTCCCGTAAGTTTCGGGCATATCTTTCCCGGAGCCGACAGGGAGAGTCAATGGCTTGAAGGCCCGGTGAAGTTTGTCGGTTTCGGTGGAAAGCTGAGTTTCCATCAAGATCATCCAGACGGCCACCAGTATTATCTCCGGAACAGCGCTGCTCTTTTTGTCCGGAAGGGAATGTCGAAGGAGGACGCTCTTCGTGGGCTCAGCATCAATCCGGCGGAGTTGCTGCGGCTTGCAGACCGTGTCGGAAGTCTCGAGCCAGGAAAAGATGCAGATTTTCTAATTCTAAGTGGACCACCACTTGAGTGGGAAAGCCTCGTTGAGCAGGTGTTTATCGAGGGGAAAGAGGTTTACAACCGGAATTCAGGCTATAACGTCTTTAAGTCAAAATGATAAAAAATTTATTGTGAAAGGATTCTGCCATGATTCATAAACAAAAAGGAATTTTGATGGTGGTTTTTCTTGTTTTTAACCTCTGCCTCAGTGCCCTGGCCAAGGAAGATGTTATTGTTATAAAATGCGGAGAAATCCATACCATCTCGGGAGGATTGATCCAAAAGGGCATGGTCCTTCTTGAGAAGGGAAAGATTCGCTTCGTGGGAGACAAAGTAAAAATCCCCAGAGGAGCTAAGGTGATTGACGCCAATGGCTTGATCGTCACACCGGGGATTATCGACGCAAGGTCTGGGTATGGATTAAGCATTCAGCCGAATCAAAAAGACTATTTCAATCCAGCCCGCAGAATCATAGATTTCTTCAAATCGGTTGAAGACTCAACCTGGCTTAAAAGCGGTGTAACCGCGACTTATATCACGCCCCCGCCATCCGACCTTCTCGGCGGGTTTGGAGCCGTAGTGAAGCTCGTCGGGAATAAGGATGAAGCTGTTATCAACGATGCCGCAGGGATGAGCGTGTCTATTGGAGAAGGCGCGCTCAAAGGCCTTGACATCCCGACCAGCCGGCAGGGACGGATCGCCTGGTTGCGCGTGGAGTTCATTCGGGCCATGGAATATATGGAGCTCCGAAAAGAGGGCGGAAGCGGAAAAACTATGGATCCGAAATTTGAAGCTATGCTCAGGGTCATACGCCGTGAAGTGCCTCTTCGTGTTTTGGCAAATACCCCGGACGATATCATTACCGCTCTTCGTTTTGCAAAGGAGTTCAACCTGAGATTGGTTATTGATTCTGGGGCCGGAGCTCATAAAGTAGCTCATCTTCTTGTGGAGGCTGGAGTGGCTGTTGTCGTCGGGCCAAGCATTTTGGGCCTCGGAAGTGGAGGGCCTTTCGAATTGTTTGCCCACACGCCAGAAAACGCAAGCAAGCTGCACAAGGCCGGGGTCAAGACGGCATTAGGTACGGATGATAGTGGAGTCGGACGCTCGATTTTATTGGAGGGGGTTATCGCCAAGAGTCATGGGCTTCCTGAGGATGTGGCCCTGAGGGCTGTTACACTCAATGCCGCCGAGATCCTAGGCGTATCTAATCGCCTGGGAAGCATAGAGCCGGGAAAAGATGGGGATATAGTTATTTGGAAAGGACACCCTCTGAGCACGTGGGGAGAAGCCCGGACTGTTATCGTAAACGGGAAGATCGTGTTCGAGCGCTAATTAGGGTCTACTGAAAAAGTCATTTTTGCCATTAACTCCCGATAAAGGCTACTAATTTTTCTAGTAACCCATTCCCTATCATAATCATCTCGACTCTTGTCGCACGACCTTCTTATACCCTTTTAGCGTCGTCTCTAAGATCATCGCCAAAATGCCTGCGCAAACGCACATCTCCGAACTCTCTTCACCTCCATATCGCACCTGATCAAGTCCATAATGCTCCTCCCGTTCCCGATATAACCTTCAATACGGTTTCGCTTCTTCTGTTTGTATTTGAATCAAGCGTCTTCTCTGTGAGAGCTTTTTAGCTTTTCGCCCCAGCGGCTTGAACGCCGCCCGGATCCTTCTCTTCTCTAACAAAAACCGGAGGGGCAGAGGTCCGCGGGCACTGCCCGTGGGTAAATGAGTAGGCGGCGATATGATTTCATGGAAAAGTGGGGATCAGCGTTTCTGGTTACGGTGCCTATCGAACGGAATATCATATCATCAGGATTCCAAAATATCGCTGCCGTATTCTAAATCCTGTTTTTCTCCAAGAGGATACAATCAATAGCAATTTTGTAACCCAGTGATTCCGGGTTCTTTGAATCGATAGAGAATTCAAAAACATTCAATCCTTCTTTAAGAGAAACTCCGGAAAATATATATTCTTTCGGCGGCCAGATGGGTTTAGACGATCCTTCGACAGTCTGCAGAAAGAGATCAACAGGCTCACCGACGGGTTCCCCGTTTATGGCGAGCCGGACTGCTCCAAAATTTTCACCCCGCACATAGTAAATCTTAACTTCATAATTCCCCGCTTCTTTGGCAGGCACGGCTAAAGAGAATTTTCCTTCGCCGCCGGAATCATAACTGAGCATGAAATCACCGCTCAGGTTCGGCATCAAGAACTGAGGAAATGGCTTAGCACCATATTGAAGTATGGAGCGCAGCTGATCCGCCGATGAAACACCCACACTCGGCCGCTGGGGCAAAACTGGAACAATTTCCCGAGCTCTGCTTTTATATTCAAGAAGTCCCAAGTCTTCAGCCTCGAGAGCCTCCGGAACGTGCCAGCGGCCCTTTATTGGATCCCACTGCTCATTGGAGATAATCTTGATTAGGCGAGGCCACACCTTATGAATTTGTTTCTGGTACCAGAAACCTGTAGATGAATAATATTCCCTGCCCGTATTCGGCCAGCAGCTAAACCAGGGCCAGTGCTCGATTTCAAACGTGAAGGATTTTCTAAAGGGGATGGGGTCGATGATGTGAAACCGGTAGGCACTCAGCCGGTTTCCGATTTCTCTCCCTTCATAGAGAGGCACGCCATGGTAGAGGTCGCTGAAGACCCTGAATCCCCAGGCATCACAGAAATAGTCCTCGGTGCCTGTGCCGATGAAAGAAACCTTGCCGTCGACGGTGATAATGTCATCTCCTTCGCCAAACCAGCCTGGTGTACGCGCCCGATGCCCCATAACCACGCCGACATAATGGCCGTCGCCCTCTACTTCCAAGAGCTTTACAGGCTTACCGCGCTCAGTGGGGTCGGTTTCTGAAAATCGAGCGTGAAAATAATTAATATCTTTGATTGGCTTGCTGTACACTTGATAATCAATATAGTAATAGAGCGCATTCTGATGCAGCAAGGCGACATTGCTTTCCTTGAAAGCATCGATAGGCCGGACATTACTTACCGTAACGCGGGCTGATTTGTTGAAGGGCATGTACCACCAGCAGTTCCGGGCTGCCCCTTCTGAAGACACTTGAATGGGAAAGCTGTTGATAGGCGCATTCACGCCCATAGCCACGCCGAAGAAGTCGCCGATGGGCGCTTCAACGCTGGGATGGTCGCTCCCCTCCCAATAGAAACGGATTATTAGGTCGCGTCCGCCTTCTCGAAAAGTCGTCCAGATATGGGCGATTGCTCCGGGCCCTTTGATGTCGGCAAGAATCACTTCCTCTCCGCTTATGGGGACTTTGATAGTATCGAGATTCCCTCCGTTGCGGGCATACGAACTGACTCTGGCTGTAGAATAGTTTTTGGGCTTGGCAAGGAAGACCATAGGATTATCCGCATTTACTGGCCCTGTGGGTAGGGACGCAGGAACCGGCTCAGGGAAAAGAACTCCTCCTGAGTGAAACTGAGGGGTCTGAGGTGGCTTCTTCTCTTTCTCCTGGGCTGTTGTAAAAATAATGAAGATTAGCACTAAAACCAATAAGAAAAAAAGATGAATACATTTTCTTTTTTTTGCCAAGATTGACCCCCTTCTTAATAATTTGGCATTTTCATATAGACAATGCGGCTTTCTTACCCATTGCTTTTCCTAGATAGCTTTGCTTCCTCTGTCCTTCGTCACTTGCAGGAGGGTATAAAGGAGAGAGAGAATTTTATCCACCCTCACTCTCCCCCATCGAGGGAGAGGAGAAATATTTTTGTCCGCCTCCTGTGTTAATACAATCATCTGCAATTACAGGGAAAATATTCCCCCAAACTTGCACCGACTATCCAACCACAGTTACAATTTTTAACCCAATCATTGTACAAATCTATTATAATTCTTTATCCTTAGAATCCTATCCTTACTCCGAGTCTTAGCATCCTCGGCTGGAGAATGGAGAGGGTCTTTTCAAAGGTGAAGAGGGGACTGCTGGAAAGAATTTCCCTGCTCGTTGTTGTATTGGCATTGAAAACATTAAAACAATCAAGAATCAGCTCGAGCCTGCCAAATTTTCCCGGAAGATTGAAGCTTTTCTCTATTCTTAAGTCGAGGACCCCTTGGTCAGGATACTTCCGTGAGCTCTTTTCCTCAGCATATATAGTCACAACTCCTTGAGTAAGATTTAGTCCCAAATCGCTGCTCCGAATTGTCCTTGTATATCTTTGCCCGGCCAGATACAGGAAAGATCCGCTGATATTGATTCCCAAGGGGCCGGTATAAGAGCCTTGTAGCTTAAACTGATGCGGAACAAACAAAGCGCTTTTGCCATAAGCGTTGATTAGGGAATTTGGATCATTGTAGAGAGCTGTTGAGCCGCGGGCGTCTAAATCTATCATATTTTTCGAGTTAGCATAAACGTAGGAAGCCGCGAGCTGCCATCTGTTGGAATATTTTTTATTCAGGGTGACTTCAACCGCATTATAATCCCTTTTCGCACCGGGAGGATTTGTGATATAGCTAGCGAAAGTGATCGCTGAGTTTTTAACTCCCCAGAAGGTTACACTCTGACCGTTGAATGGATCGATGACAGAATAGGGCGCATAGTTTGTCCAGATTAACTCGCCCCGCTTCAAAGCATCCATATCCAGAGAATTCATATCCACATTCTCGATGAGATTTCTGTCCAACTTTCGTATGTATCTCAGACTCACCTTCATGTCCTTCATGATTTCTCTTTCAATTCCTGCTGTGAACTCATCAAGATAAGGAATTTTGAGATCAGGATCTATCTTAGCCTCAGCTGCAGCTTTGAACAAATAAGGATCTCCCTGCAGCGTCCAGTCCGGGTTAAGTCGTTGTCTCCAGGAGATAGAACCGTTCGGATTGGCGTCGACAAACCACTGGCTGAGGGCGGGCTCATAATATCTCGCGAAACTCGCTTTGACCACAGTCTTGCCTTCATTATCCAGAGAATAGGCGACTCCCAATCTGGGAGAAAAAGTATTCCAGATGAGGGCTTTGAAGGTCTTGGCCACACTCGGGTCATAAGTTTTGCCCCCATAGACAATTGGGGTTCTTTCTTGGCCTTGTTTGGGAATGATCCCCTCCTGGTGGTCATATCGAAAACCGATATTCAAAGTGAGCTTCTTGCTCGGACTCCAGGAATCCTGGATGAATACGCCAACCATAATATTCTGGTCTTTTCGCGTGAAATCTTCATTATGCAAGATGTAATCAGGGACGCCATTTTTTAAGTAAATCAAGTTACTGAGCTCATACCTCGGGTCGATATAGTATTTCTGATGGAGGCTATCCCATCCGTACCAAAGCTCAACTCCAGTCTTGAATTCATGCGCCCCTGCCCAATCATCGATAAAACGGGTGGCATCGACCGTGATCTGGAATTTCGGCCTTTTTGAAACATCATCATAGCCGTAATTCTGAGAATAATCCCTTGTAATAGAGTCATAGATTCCAATTTTGTCATTCTTTGCTCTAAATTCAAGCATGTGAGTCACAAAGGCCATCTTGGCGTTCATAAATAGCTTGGGCCCAAATAATCCCGTCCACTGGAGATTGAATGTGTTGGTCGGATTATTCTGGATCCAAGTGGAATCTTCATTCCTGTACCTACTGGCATTCCTGTGGTTTCTCTTGATATTCTGATGGTTATATGAAAGAATCAGCTTATTGTTTTCATCGATTTGCCAGGTCAGCTTGGCATAGGGATAATATCGTTGATTGTCTGTTGGAATGCTCACAGGCTTATCCCAAGGATATCCATCGACATAATCCTCCTTGCCGTTATAGGACATATTTCCAAAAAACCAAAGTTTGTTTTTGATGATTGGCCCGCCAATGATGAAGGACCAGTCATACTCAAAACGGAAGCCCACATACTGACCTTCCAGAGGAGTTCCTTTCGTATTGACGTCTTGAAGACTTTTATTTCGGTAATACAGGCTCACCTGACCGTGCACATCGTTTCCGCCGGACTTGGTGACGGCGTTAATGACAGCTCCTCTTACATTTCCGTATTCGGCCCGTAGCGCACCTGTATCTATAGCAAGCTCCTCTATGATGTCAAAGCCGTAACTTACGAGAAGCAATCCCGTATTGGGGTCTGATATATTTACTCCGTCAAGCATGTATGCGTGATCGCTGAGAGCCGCACCATGAACGGTTTCGTATACCATTCCGGGAACGAGGGAGAATTCAGAACTCAAGAGAGTACGCTGCGTTGGGATACTTGTCAAGAATTCAGGTTTTAAATTGGATGTTAAGGTTGTCTTGTGCCTATCGATAGTCGGAGACTCGCCCGTGACCAAGATAGTCTGCTGAATCGGCGAGATTTCGAGAGTTATATTGAGGGTTGTTGTTTCCCCGACGGATATTCGCACTCCCTCTCGGACTAGGGTCTTAAATCCGCTCAATTCAAAAGTCACAACATAATGTCCGGGAGAGAGGGCGGGAAAACGAAAGTAGCCTTTTTCACTCGTGAGTATTGTCATCTGCGGAAGCATAAGTGCGGGAGATTTAATTGTGACCGTTGCTCCGGGAAGAGCACTCCCTTCATTGTCATTAACTTCGCCATCGAGAGTCCCCGTCTGAATAATTTGGGAGTAAGCTGAAAAGCAAAAGACTAAAATAAACAAAAAGGATAAAAAAGTTTTTTTAGAAAACATGCTTAAACCTCCATTGTGGTAAATTTATAAAACATAACAACTTTGGGATATTTGCAGCCTAAGAGTATATAAGAACAATTGAATGTCATGTCCCCGAATTGCTACAATGGAGCTAAACGTTTGGCATAATCGTTTGGCATAATCGTTTGGCATAATCGTTTGTCTAGTATCATAACAAAAAAAGGTTGTCAAGGGGTTTTTATTTTTTTTATTCTTTCCCTCTTCCGGTTTTGGGACGCTAGGCGGATAAGGAGTAACAATTCGGCGATGACGAGTAGAGCTAGGGAAACAACGTTGAGCGTACGCGGGGATCCGTGACAAGCCTTCTTTCGCAAGATTTTCATTTCACGACGGAGGTTTTGAGCCAAGCGATTTGCGCCTAACGCAGGAGCAAAATGCACCCTAGGCCTGGCCTATCAACAAACGATTCAGCCGCTCGGCCTTGCAGACTTTCAAAAGCCACCCTCGAACGCCCAGCTACTATTTAATATCCGGGAAACTGACCTCAACGTAAAGGGGGCTCTACGCGGGATCTATATCAGATTGAACCATCTTATCCTTCAAGGTTTTGTAAGACAAAGGCGGCAGGATTTCAGGTTAGCGGTCCTAGAGCTGCCTGGCCGCATGCGTCTCCTCTCTCTCACAATTTTGGTATAACTCTGAAAGCCCCAGAGAACCGAAGAGCAGGGAGGATACCATGATCGTGCATAGCAAATATTTCATTTTCTTCTTCCTCCGTTCCTATTGACCTTTACTCGGAATTGCAGGGTGAATCCCCTTTTTAGGTGACCAAACCCTGGATTCTCAGAATTGATAGGGAAGTGGGATATGTTTGTTGTTTTTCCCAATTCTACCAAGACGAAGAAAAACTCACGGGCCGAAGACAAGGGGCACAAGACATTTTTACCATAGAAATATCTTAGTTGATGCGCTCGCTCGTTGATTTTGAACATATACCTTACTGGCGTTTTGTAATGAGAAACTTCTGAAAGGAAACGTAAGACGACCAAGCGGAGAAGATGATGAGCGGATGTACAAATAGGACTGGACCCAGCTTATCTAATCCAGCCGGTGCTTGTTGATAGCAATCGGGAGGACGACATGATTCTCTTTGATTTGCGCGTTACTGATCCTGGGCAAAATAAGGTTCACGGCAGCATGAGCTAATGCTGGGAGGTTTTGGTCGGCACTGATAAGAGGCCTCCTGAAAATATCGCAGTACTGGCCTACATCAAAGGCCGCCATCATGATCGAGCAATTATTCTTCCTTTCGTACTCGTGGACGACCTTCATAGCTCCAAAAAAGACGAGGTTGTTGATACAAAATACGGCCTCGACGTCGCTTCTCTTCTTCAGGAGTTTTGTCATCATCTCTTCCCCTGCCTCCCTGGAGTACCCTTTGAACAGCACAAGGCTCTTGTCGAGGGGAATTTGCCTTTCCCTTAAGGCCTTCTCGTAGCCTTTGTAACGGACATCCGCGATGTACGTGTTGGGAATTCCTCCTAGGAAGCCGATTTTCCGATATCCCTGGCCTAGCAATTCTTTAGTCAGGGCTTCCGAAGCGTTGGTATTTTCGCTGGTCACCCAAGGGAGTTTTGTCTTGGAAAAAATCCTGTCGATCAAGATCACCGGCTTTTCTTTGCACAAGTCCTCCATGACTTTCCACTCACTTGTATGTATGGGGGCGATTATGATTCCGTCAACCTGCCTGTCCACCAAAATTTTGAGATAGAACTCCTCGTTCTCCGGAATTTCGTTAGTATTGCAGAGAATGGTGCTGTAACCATTTTGTCTGAGAAACGTCTCTATCCGGGAGGCCAGCTCCCCGAAAAACGGGTTCTGAATGTCGCTGACAATTAGGCCGATAACGTGCGTTTTCCTTAGCCTCAGGCTTCGGGCGAGGATATTGGGCCGGTAATTTAGTTTTTGCGCCGCCTTGAGAATTTTCTGAGAGGTCTTTGGAGAGATTCTGAACTCGGCAGCCCTTTTGTTCAGAACTCGGGAGATAGTCGAATAGGAAAAACCGGTCATTGCCTTGATTTTTTTGATGCTCATATTCTTATGCCACTCTCTTGCACAATCATTTGGCTCAATCGATTGAACAATATTTATGGCTTAAAAAGAACCCTGGTGTCAAGCTAAATTTTGTTCTATTTATGACTTTTATTCTCTAAAATATCAGGGAAAGGATTCTATCTTTTTTTGAGCTCCCAGAGGATGGAGCGGGATTCACGGGATTTCCTTGGTGCCGTTTTTTCCGGGTTATATTCTGGGCGAGACTGCAAATATAACTGGGAAAGTCGAGGGGGATATCCTCGACGTCCACCAAACAGGCATCGGCGAGCTTCCCTTGGCATAACCCTCTTATAAAAAGCATTCTTTCTTGGTCATGAACTCAGGATACTAGATAAGATCCCGTCAGTGATGCTCGTCTTCATTGTAAGCGTACCGTATTTTGACCTGGATAATCTTGTTCGAAGGATTCAGCTATACCCGGCAGAGGTTTCGCCTTCCGTAGTTTCCCTCCCCAAATAAACTTTTCATCCACCTCCTCATAACTAAGGTTCTATCTCTCCGTCAAAGGACGTCCATCCAAAATGTGAGATGCCCACATCTGCCAGTCCAGAAAGTGCTTTTCTGACATTGCGGCATAGCAGCAGTTGGGTTTTTATTCGGTTTTGCAGGCATCTTTTATGATGTCCTGGATCGTGCTGACCTTACACATCCTGTAAAAAACGATGCCAAGAAAAAGACTTTTTGCCTCACGATTTGGCTCTTTTGATTTTTCAATGAAGATAATGCTATATCATCTCCCTTTGAAAGGGGCAAAAGGGAACTAAAGAGAATTTATTTAAAATATTTGTTTTTTTGTAGCGCAATTTATTTTATAATAGAACTTGCTCAATCGTTTAGCTCAACCGTTTATTCCGATTGATGCTCCAGGCTACGATGTCTTTGCAAGAGCTCTTCTGCGAACTGGAAAAAGACAGCTCTTTCGCCTTTCCCGGAAAAGCTCATTCTCAGAAAGCGCTCAGTATGAACAAAGCTC
>CAYGYP010000006.1:0-18820 GCA_964354115.1 uncultured Candidatus Bathyarchaeia archaeon
GTCTATAAACTAACAAAGTCTGGGGAAGAACTGGCAAAGTTGTTGGAAAAAACTTCCTATGAATAACATTAGCAGATTCTCTATTGTAAGTAAAAGATGTTTAAGCTAATTTTTTAAGTCAGTTCTAGTGAGTAGTTATGAACTGAAAAATTGGAACAGCAAAAAAACTTGCAAAAGGAAGGAACTATCTAACGAAAGAAACATTAGTGCACATTTTTTCAACAGAAAACTCACGCCCAAAACCCTTTTTGAAATGGGCGGGAGGTAAAAAACACCTTCTTAGTGGCATTCGTAGTTTGATAACGAAAGAATACGGAAAATATATTGAACCTTTTGTCGGTGGAGGTGCCCTTTTCTTTGATATATGCCCTGCTCGTTCAATTCTATCGGATTCGAATGTCGAGTTAGTGAACTGCTACAAGATAGTTAGAGATTATCCAGATGAGCTACTTACAACACTTGAATCCATGCCAGTTAGCAAAGAGCAATTTTATGCAATACGGAAGCAAACCCCAGAAAGTCTAAGCTGCATTGCCCGGGCTGCAAGGCTAATTTACCTAAACAAAACTTGCTATAATGGATTGTATCGCGTGAATAAAAAAGGGTATTTTAATACACCTTTTGGTAAATACAACCTTTCCAATGTAGCTGACAGGACCCGAATTTATGCTGCAAGCAAGGCTCTTCAAAAGACCAATCTTCTTGAAGGTGATTTCGAAAAGATTCTTTTAGAACATGCGAAAGCACAAGATTTTGTCTATTTAGACCCGCCTTATCCATCGGTGGGAAAGTACGCCGATTTTAAAAGGTATACAAAAGATTTCTTTTCTGAAGAAGACCACATAAGGCTGGCCAAAATGGCTGCTCAACTCGATAATGTGGGATGCACTTTCGTGTTGAGCAACGCCAAACATCCTCTGATAGAGGAGCTTTATTCCTCTTTCAGAAAGATAAATGTAGAAGCACCTCGGTTCATTAATTGTCGTGGGGGCAAAAGAGGTAACGTACCAGAGCTACTTATCACTAACATCAAAAATTAGAAGAAATAAAAGTCTGTTTCCTCCCACCAAATTTATGGGTAGCAAACAGAACTTGTTATCCTCCATTTTTTCACATGTAGACAAACTGGAATACGAAACAGTTCTTGATGCGTTTTCAGGTTCCGGTTGCGTTGCTTATGAATTTAAACGACAAGGAAAATCAGTTACGACGAATGATTTTCTTAATTTTTCATACGTGATTTCGAAAGCTGTTATCGAAAACTCTCATGTGAAAATTGATGATACGGACTTAACAAATTTGCTAACAAAAAGAAATGATGCACCCCACTTTGTGAGGGATACCTATCAAGGGTTATTCTTTAACGAAGAGGAATGCACTTTTCTAGATTCACTCTGGGCTAATATTCAAGATATTGACGATGAATTTAAGCGGTATATAGCCTTAGCAGCAGCATGTAGAGCATGCCAAAAGAAGAGACCGCGAGGGATTTTCACTTTCACTGGCAAAAAAAGTTGGGATGGGCGTAGGGACCTTCGTATTAGCATGCAAGAGCAGTTCACGGATGCACTCCGCCTTTTTAACGATTCAGTTTTTGATAATGGAAAGAAGAACAAAGCGAACTGTGCAGACATAATGGAATTCACTGATGCCAACTTCGACCTTGTGTATCTAGACCCGCCTTATTGGAGTCCTCTTTCGGATAATGATTATGTCCGACGATACCACTTTATAGAGGGCTATTCAACTTATTGGAGAAACCTAAACGTAGACATAAAAACTAAAACTAGAAAATTCAAGTCGTATAAAAGTGACTTTTCCAAACTCGACTCAGCTACACAAGCAATGAAGATGCTGTTCAAAAGATATTCAAATTCTATAATCGTTTTGTCTTATTCATCAAATGGATTGCCAACAAAAGACGAGCTATTCAAAATGTTAAGTCACGTAAAATCTAAAGTTGAAGTACACGAGGCAGACCACCTTTATAGTTTTGCCAACCAAAGCAAAACCAAGACGGAAATTAAGAACAGAGTAAAAGAATATCTATTTGTGGGGACCTGACTTTACCCACAGAAGCCAATCATGCAGGCTATAGCATTCTACTCTTTTCAGCTGGCATTCTCTTCGACTTACTCACTATGTTTTTTCCCAACTACTATTTCGTAAATCAAGCTTTTCTGTTGAAATACAGATGCTTTTCTGTAAATAATTCCTTTTTTTGCCCATGACTGACCTTTAAATACTCGTTTGCATCCACGCCCGCGCTCCAAATAAAAGGAGGGATATAATGCAGAATAAGGAAAACCAAAACGAAACGGTTCCAGCAAAGAATCAAAAGCAGAAAACAAAACAAAATAAAAAGAAAGGCAAAGTCGCAGAGGTCTATGCTATGCACCAGAAAGGCGTAAGCGTCAAGGACATAGCCCAAAAGATGAAACTAAGCGAGGCAATCGTTCGAAGCTATGTATGGCGCGCCGGTAATCCGGAGAAGTATAAGAGTTTACTTAAACGATACCATGAAAAGAAAAAGGCTAGACTGGCGAACAACAAATCGAAAAATAGTGCTGAGAAGGTTTAAGCCTTCTCAGTTTTTTTTACTCTTTATCCCGAACGATACTTGTGGGATAATTCCCAACATTTTGCCGGGAATTATGGCCGGCAACTACGAACACTTGAACCTTCAAAGGTCGATGCTGATTGTCAAGTGAAACCGTGCTAACAGTTATTTCCTTTAATAGTAAAACTTTTTTCGCGTCTGTCGGAAGGGTCCCGTCGCGTTTAACTTTCCCCATTTGTCTGGCTTTTTCTTTACTCGCATCTATCAAGTTCTGAACAAGGCTAGCTAGAGAGTTCAATAGAACCTATCCTTCTGGCAGCCCCAAAGCGGGTTTATTGTCACCGACTGTAGTTGCACAAGTAGAAATAATCAACTTATCGGAACCTCTAGCCAGTGTTCACATCTATACTCCAAAACAGCCTGTTTCACAGACGCTCTGAGTTTGATTTCCCTGATTCTTCTCTGCTCCACAGGCCCGTAAAAAGTCCATTTTCTTCCTTCGTTCTTGCAGCAAAGACATTTGTATCTTCGTGCTCTTCCGTGCCTTTCAGAAAATCTGTAACCGTTGGTAAAAGCAACTGCTCTACATGACGGGCAATTCATACGTCTAAGTGCTCCCGTTTAGGATTGGCCTTATGTTATTTCTTGTTTCGATTCGTGTGAGGTACCAAAGTAGTAAATAAACTTGGCTCGATTTCTGGAACGAAGGTCTAGAAACTATTTAAAGAAAAAAGGGCTCTCGAGAAGAATCACCCGTTTAAAAAATTAAACCATCCAGCTTAATTTTACGAGCGTAAAAGAGCCTCCTACGACCATGATGGAAAGTTTTATATATATCTTCCATCATCCGTCCACCAAAATTTCTAGGAAGGATTTTATGAAAAATAAAAAAACCATAGCGGAGCCTCTATCTCAAAAAGAACTGGGCCTAGTTTTGCAAGAGAGAAGACGTAAAAAAAGACTCGTTAATGAAAGATGGCGAAGAAAGCATCCAGACGTAAACAGGGCAATCTATTTGCGGTATTTCAAGAAGAAACGTGAGCAGGGACTTGTCTACAAGACAGGAAGGGGCTGGATAAAGAAGCCAAGAGGGAACTAGACAATGCCAATTCAAGGTTACGATTCGGGCAGATTCTGGGAAGAAAAGTACAACGCTTTACTGCAGCTGATACTAGAAATGAAAGAAGGCAAGTTGACAGTTCTGATTCGCAGATTTCAGCCTGTAGGCAGAGTAAGCTACAGAAAAGCAGAAGAATACGCAATGACCGCAATAGACAACGGTTATTTGAAAGTAACTAGCTGCGAAGGCAAGCTTTTAGATGCAGATGAAGCAGGCAGGGAATTGAAAGCTGGACGTGACGTGCATTTTGAAGCTTCTTTGGGAACTGTAAGCCATGAGAAAACTGAACGCAGGTTCGATGTAGAAAAATGTAGATTCGTCCAAATGCCTGTTGAAGAAGATGAAAATGTGACGCAATACATGCGGAGAAAAGAGAAGATGAAAGAAGTCCTGCGTAAAAAGCTCAGGGAAAAAATTAGGAGTGAATAAAAGATGGCATATATTCCTATACCAAGATTGAACCCGATACCGCCCGGTGCGAGAAGCATAACAGAGTTGGAGGGCGGAAAGGCAGCCAAATACGGCAAATACTACCGGTATGAAATAACGATGTACTTCAGCTATATTCCCGAAGAAGCCCCGTCTTATGAAAACAGAATGTTCGAAATCAGAGTGCGGTTTTCGGTTCCGTTGGGGAAATCTCCGCTTTTGGAATCGTGGAAAATCCGGAGTCTGGCAAAAGAGAAAATGACAGATTTAGGAATACTGGTCGACAGTCCGGGATGGGGTTTTCGCACTGAAGGGTACAGACCCGTTGGCAAATCTAACACCCTTGTTAAAATCTACAAAATCGCGGAGAAGGCATCGACTGGATTTACGTTCCCCAAAGGCCGGAGATGGGGCGTTCTTGATGGTCCTGATACGATTCTAACTCACCATCAAGTCAAACGTAAAATCAGACGCGTAATTCTACTTAAATAAGAGGTGACGTAATTGATTGGAATCGACGTTGATGGTAAGAACCAGCTTAGAATGCTTAAACGCTACTTCAATGCTCAAAACATAGGCCGAGTAGAAATCAAGGAAACTCAACATGGTTTTCATGTCAGGATATTCAAAAGAGCCAGCATAAGACAGAACATTCAAACGCGGCTATATTTAGGAGATTGCATAGGGCGATTGCAATTTGATGATATGAAGATATATTTTCTCAAATTGCCAGAATGGTTCGATACCTTATTCGAAGGCAAACGCAACAGAGGCGGCAAATGGCATTTCGAGGAAGATTTTGACCCACTATCTCTTCCTTTTTTTAGTCAGTTCCCGGCGAAAAAAATGGGGGTGAAAAAACGAATACACAGAAAACTCTTGCTCAACTAAGAGTTGTTGGGCCTTATCCGTTAGAAAAATATGAGGAAGAAGTAAACAAAGCTCTGGACGAAATGACAGACGTTTTCATAGTTCAGACACAAACGATAGCGGTCGACAAAAATAATGTATACTCTGTAATTTTGTACAAAGAGAATGTCAAAGCGTGACTGGGAGCTGCTCCTGCTGGGGCTAAAGGTGGAAACTTGAGAAGTGGGACAAGCGAGTTAAATCTCTACCCAAACAGAGATTAGTTTGCTGGGTTTTCCCTCCCTGTCTTATTTCTCAGGCCACAAACTCGGCATAACGGAGGTGAAAACTTGGAAAAGAAAAAAGAATGTTTTGGAGAATTTCTGGATGCCAACCTAGACGGCTATCCTGACTGCCAAACATGCGAACAATCGAATGATTGCAAAACAGAATACGAAAAACACCACCCGCCGGTAATGTAGATGATGCTTGGCGTTGCTTAAAGAGAGGGTACGCGCGGTACCCACTCTTTGTTTTCTCCTCTGAGATATTTAGCGAGCAAGAGAGATTCTTCATTTATAAGACTCTCTATCTCCTGTTTATTTCCATGTTTGACTCTTGGAATTTCTACTGTCCTTTCAAAGTAATCGCCTAAATCTTGCATCAGCTTATCAGCCAACGGTTTTTTCAAGTATTCTCGTTTGCCTTTACGGTTTGAAGTAAAATTTTCTTCTTTAAACTCAAAATCTTTTTTCCTGAGATTTTTAGTAAACTCCAGCAAAAAGTCATCTACAATATACCTGTATATTTCAATCATGTCGCAGCAAAGAGACGGTTTGGCAAACTGTACGCTGTGCACAAATCCCAGATAAGGCTCCAGTTTGCTTTTTATTACGGCGCTCATGACCCGCCATTTAAGAAAACTGTAGCTGAGATTGAATATGTTGTTGACAATATCATAAGCTTTCCACGTCATCCTTTGGTCAGCGGCTTGCCGAACAACTTTCGGAAAGAGCGGCCAAATTTCTTGAAAATACCGCTCAGTAAAATGGCCCTCAATCGGCAACAGTTTCCTTCTTAATTGTTTAATGTCCGGAAAATTAATGCCTTCTACCTGTTCTTTTATTTTCATAATATCGTGCTGTCTCAGACCGTACTTTTTCAGGAGCTCGTTTTGGCCAAGAGCCTTTCCGTATACGATTTGTTTGGCAATTTCTATTCCCTTGCCGTTTGCCAGAGCCTCGTATTGAGAAATTCTTGTTTGAACATGGCTGTCATCGTCAATCGCTTTAAGATATGCAATAGGGTGCCCTCTTCGGCTTGTTATTAACACGTCTATTCCCCATAATGCGCATGTAGATAATGCTGTTGAAGAGACAGAGTTTCCCATTTTTATCAGTATTTCTCCGACCTGATTTTCAAATAGAGGATATTTCTGGGCGTTATTTTGCTTGTCTCTAACAATCAAACAACCTTCTCGTGCGCCTAAGAACGACCCGAATTCGTCTAATACTATTTTTTCTGTTTTTACTTTCAAATATTATCAACTCGCGGCGCGACCCCTGCACTGACGAATAAAAAGCTTGCTAAGTCGTTGGGTTTCTGTGGGATAGGATTTTAGTAAAACTATTTATCTTTGCTTGAATCGTTGTAACTTATGCCCAAGAAAAAGAAATGCAAAAAGGGGCACAACATGCCCTTAGGCTTACAAATATACACTATTCGAAAAATCCTCGAGCGTGCAAACCCCAACTTGAATGAAATGCAAGCTGCGCACGGGTTGGAGGGTTCAGATGAATTGCCAACAACAAGCCCAGGAGGACGCGAAGGCGACACGAGATGTTGGGTAGACAGTGTTGACCCAAACTTGAGTTTGGAGGATAATCTCGACAGTTTAAAACAAGAATTTCCCCTTTTCAAATGGGAGGTTCCCAAGAAAGCGAAGAACAAACCCCTAAGGGACAAAGGGGAAATCGAAGAAAGGGAAGATAGCGCAATTATTCGACAAGAGCGTCTAGTCGAACCGCATGATGTAAAATCTAAAGGAAAACCCTATGGCAGAGCGAGAATGCAAATAGGCGTTAACAAGTGGTTAAAAGGCAAGTATGCAATAGTACAAATATACGTTCCAAACGTTCATGTTGATACAGAAAGAATGTCTGACGCCAGAGAGAGCCATTACGCTTATCAACATGATTTTCAGTGGGTGAAACTTATTGATAATAGAAATGTACGCCCCAAGAAACGAAAAGAAGTAATTCCAGATGAAGAAGGCGTGCTTATTCGAACTGAGATTATAATAAAACCACAAAACCAAATCAGTTTGGACGACAGCCTAACTGGTCAGTACGCACTAGTTTTAGTAAGTATTCCAAAAAGCCATGCACTTGTAGAGGGAATGCCTCATGTCTTGACGAACAAGTATCTTGAACCAGTCCTTAAACTAGCCCAACTTGAGAGGTTCAGCAAAAAAGGACCGCCTAGATCTAAATTGAAAAGAGAGAAAAAAAGCAAACATACTTACTCCAAAATTTAAGGCTGCGAACCTAATAAGCAATTGTTTTTAAACGCTGAGCATCTAACCAATATTGTTTTACTAAAATTTAGTATAATAATATACCCGATGAGACTCTAAATTTTCGACAATCATCTTTTGACGATGTTCTCGTAAGCATCTCCAGCTTTGCCAACTGTTTGTAAGGTTTTACTAAATTCCATTATCACAAAAAGCCCGTACGTTCCAAATTATTGACAATCATACATTGTTGCTTAATTCGCTTTTTCAGTCCCATTCTTCCAGCAGCTCCATTATCGCTTGTGCCTTCACCGTGTTCGCAAAACGGAAAAATCTTGTTTTGCCGCTTAGCCGTTGTGTGACTATGCCTTCCTTTTCAAGCAAAGACAAATGCCTTAACATAACCTCGTAATTTGTTCCAAGCTTGTGTGCCAAGTCCGAAGTGTTCAACTGTCCCAGCTTAAACAGCAGTTTCAAGATTTTCATTCGGGTCTTTGAGCAAAAGACATCCTCTAAATCCATGGTTAATTTCTCCGGTTAAGAAAAAGAGGGGTGAGTTTGGCAGAGCCTTGTTGCCGCTCAGAAAACGTGTGGGTATGCTGATGGGGAATAATGGAGATCGGGCGCCATTTTTCTGGGGAAAGCAAGGCTCGCAAACTCCAAAACAACATTACAGAAATGCTCATAAAAGACAGACGAGGAAACGACTTATTTGGGTAGCAGAGAGGCAGGTTAAAGTGAAAGGAAAAATATTGAGTTAACATCAATAGTAACGTTTCATAAAAGTTTACTACTTTGACTCAAAATTATATTTCGAAGGAAAACAAATGTCTAGACTTACGAGTCAAACAACATTTTCCACACGCCGAAAAGCACAAAAAATTCGCAAAAAATTTTGTTCAGAAATTAATCGGCCTTGCTTTTTCGCTGAAATCGAAACTGAATTGAAAGATTGGCTATTTGAGCTTCAAGATGACGAAAGATTAGATGTTGCCCTCAAAGCTTTCAAGGCGATAGACCAACAGATGAAAATCGGCGCTGATGTCCGCGAGGTAGTAAGCCAAGTGCTTAGAGAAATTCGAAGCGATTTTGGTGATGTCAAGGAAGGTATGAGTTCAGCAGTTGACGATGTCAAAGAAACGATGGACAAGTCTATCAAAGATTACCTGAAAGATATGGTCGAGCAAACGGAAAGAAGAAAAGAAGAAACTGAAAAATTTGTGAAGCAAAGCATTGAGCAACAAACATCCTACCTAGTAGAAAAAGTGGACCTTCTCATCAAACAGGGCAAAGGTATGGAAGAAATTCAAAAAGCGTTGAAGGAAGATACTGAAAAATTCGTTAGGGGCCTAATAACGAGTCAAATGGACATTGTTGTCGACAAGATTGAAACCCTTTTAAAACATGAGAAAAGCATTGAACAGCTCCAGACGGAAATGAAGGAAGATACGAAGAAGTTTGTGAAAGAAATAGTTGAAGAGCAGGTAAAGGGACTTGTAGACAAGGTCGAGCTCCTGCTTAAACAAGGCAAAAGCATAGACGAAATAAAGACTGAGCTGCAGATGTCAGTGGGGGAAATGAAGACAGCGACTGGCGACCTTAACACTGTTTTGCAGAGCCTAAAGATTGCTTCGGTAAAAGGTGAAAAAGCGGAACTAGAGCTTATCGGGATGATCAATGAGGCTTTCTTAGCTAACAAGAACGTTACAGTTGAGCCAATAGGTGGCCCCGACGCAACTGACATCGTTATCAAGTTTTCTTACCAAGACTTGGAAATAGGCAGAGTATTAATTGAAAGCAAGGCTAGTGAGGCGTGGAGCAACGATTATCTTGAGCAAACAAAGCGAGACATGAATCGATATGGAATAGCCACAGCCATATTGGCTGTCAAGAAAACGCCAAGAGGCGCCAAAGTAAAGGGCTACACTATTGACGACTCGTTGGGAATAGTTATCATCACAACTCCAGAGATGGCTGTATCTACGTTGGCCATGTTTTATGACTTGTACTTGGCAAATTATAGGCTGGGAAAGAAAACCATTAACTTGCAAGCCATTATGGACGATAAAGACATACTCTGTCACATAAACGATAACATGAATTGCCTTGATGACTGCAAAAAGATCAATGACTGTATCGACAAATCGCAGCGAGAAATTCACCAATATGTTTCTGCAGTAATGAAAAGGCTAAAGGACAACAATGAGAAAATCGCCCTAATCCTCTCAAAGCATGCACAAAGCACGAGCGCCAGTACCTAGCAGAATCAACTGTGGAGGGAGATTCACGAAACAAGAAAAAGTAAGATATTGGAAAATCGCTCCCGGAAGGGGCGGTTCTTTGTGGGTGGAGCAAAGGGACAGCGAGTGTATCGCGATAGGCTGGGGTGAGACGGGAAACCTTGATAGGTACAAAACTGAGAGCGAAATAAGAAAAAGGTTTAATGAAGTTTTTCGTGGACAAACCACTAGGCCGACGCAATTACTGAAATTTTACCAGGAAATTCACGAAGGCGATAAGATTTTGGCAAATTCTGGACGAGAAATATATGGACTGGGCAGAGTTATCGGCCGCTACAAATATGACGAGAGTCTATACTATGAGCACAGCTTGCCCGTTAAGTGGGAATCGACTTATTGGGAACCAATTGATGTAGAAAGTCTGAGTTTGACAGAAAGCACGTCAACAAGAATACGGCTTAACAGAACAGTACTAGAACTAAAGCCTGTAGAATGGGAACAATTAGACAAAGCTCTAAACCGAATGAAAAACCCATTTCAAGGATTAAATAACTTCGAAGGAATTTGTAGAGCTCCGCGAACTGAACAAGAGGCAATAATACTTTTTGGCAAATTGAGCCAACATTTGAAAATGAGGATAGAGTACGTAGGCAAACCATTTCCTGACGCTCTTATCAGAGTAAAAGAAGGAGGAAGATGGAAAACAAAGGCAGCGGAATTTGAACTAAAGTCCTCAGATTTTGAAAGGCATGGGCATCTGAAGGCTATGAAGAAAGGCAAGGCGTGCGATATGATAATTTGTTGGGAGGACGACTGGCCAGAAAAGCCGCGAGACCTTGAGGCTGTCGAAATAAGGAAAGAGCTGGAGGAAATTGTCTAGAGTGTGCTCTTGTTTAGTAGGAAGGAAGGAAAAGTGTATCGGCTGACTCTTGTTTGGAAAGGCCCATTCGAAATGACGATTGAAACACCAGAATGGGCGGAGGGGAAGCCGGGATTGTTTGCTATTACTCATGACTCGAGCATAGTCTACATTGGAAAAGCCCAACATGGAAATGCCGTCTTCAAGGAAGCAAAGAACCGCGAGAATAAATGGATAAGGTGTTTCAAAAGAGCGGGTATCCTACCCGAAGGCATTGCACCTGCGGTAGCTCACGAGTATGTTAATACTCATTGTAGAATCTACGTTGCCATTGTGGATGATGGGCAATTGAGGGATATAATAGGTGAAGCAGAAGAACGCTTGATATTCAATCTACAAGACCAGTTAATATGCAATAGCTTGATTAAGAACAAGTCCAAACTGAAGCGGCTTTCGATTGTAAATAGTGGGAATTTACCGCTGGGCTTACCTAAAACCGTATATTGCACAACATGAATTTTATAGCGCGTGCGCGCGTGAGCATGTGAGCCGCGTTTTTTGTGATATTAGGTTTAAGTAAAACCCCTCCTGCCGACTGCCCAAGCCCAATTGGCAAATAAAGAGGAAAGAAAGCAAATACAGGCAAGTGTACTTTAGTGCGAAGTTCGAACCTACAAGACTGTTTACTTGTAAAGTTTTACTAAAATTCAATATAACAACAATCACAAGTGGTTCAAATTTTTAGCAATCATTTTTCCACTATGTTTTTGTAAGCTGCTTCAAACAAGGGGTCAAAGAGGGAAAGACTGATGTTTGCGTTCTCCACTTTGTATAGAGCTTGTTTCCATTGGTCTTCGTACCGATACATTTTTTGTCCTTTTATTTCCGTTGTTTCGGCTATGTTCTTTGGAACTTTGAAGAAGAAGCAAAAGCTTTTGCTGCCAACAAATTGTAAACCGAATACTGTCGGAAAACCGTATTTGAAGGCAATATAGTTCTTGTTGTTGGCTCGTGTTAGATTCCAATTCTTAGCTTTGACATACTCTTCAAGTTTGTTCGCCAACTTCCAGAACTCACGAGCCGATGCAGGGTTAAAATTTTGTTTGTAGATTTCTTCGGTGTACGCCCCAGTTCCAACTACGCTTATGACCCTCGATTTTCCTTCTGCCTCAGGAGGCGGGAGTGTATTTAGGAAAACATACTCATTGTTTCCACCGACAAATTTCTTGAATTCAATGAGTTCAATCGGGTAACCGAACTTTGCACGAAGAGTCTGAACTTTACTCTTGAAAGAAGGCGCAACTATTATGATTCGTATGGAAATCTCGTTTTTCCAATCAAAATCCTCTGGTGTCTGATTATGTTCATACCACAGACTCTTAATCGCGTCTGGATGGGTTTCAACCCACACTGCATAGTTTATTACTTGGGGAAAAACAGACTCGTCGACAGGCTCGTCCTTAATCTCTATTATTACAATATTGTTTTCATTATCCAAGCCGATAACATCTATGCGCTCCTTATTGTTGTATGTAATTAGCTGTCTATGCAAAAGGAAAACTTCAGGCAGAATATTCTGTGTCTCAAAAATAGTCTCTTCAATTACCCTTTCAGGATGAACTTCTACTTCGTTCATAACCACCGTTTCTGTCTTACTTTTAATCTGAATTAGGTTAGCCATGCAAATCGCCTACTCTAAGTCTGTATATTTGTTATATAAATGGTTGGAAGTATCATGTTTTTCCTTCTTTGGGCAATTTTTCAATCTCAGTTTGGATTATTCCGATGATTTCTTCAATAGCAGGGTCAGAAGGTCGTTTGCGAAGATTCCAGTTTTTGTCTTCTCGGCAAATCCTTATTGCTTCCTCAAACGCTTTCTTGGCTTCAGCCTTGTTTCCCATAAGCTTGTTTATTTGGCCAAAGTTGTAGAAATGGTCGTAGTGAGCTTTGTCAAAATCCGTCAAGAACTTGCACAGAAAATAAGCTGTACCAATTTTTCCTTCGAGTACCCAATGATTAATCAGCAAGTTCAAATTTGTTCTAACACCCTCTTCCAGAAGAGACCTTATTCCTGATGACAAGTAAGCGACTGGAATCCTCCGAACGTATCCTTCACCAAATTGGGGATGTCCACGAACTAAGCTAATCATTTCCATATCGCTTTTTACTTTCGAAACAAAGTTTTCGTTTGCATTTTCGCCTCTGCTCAATTTATGAGACTTGTTTATTTGCACTGAAACTGTATCATGGCTATTCTCCAGTTGTAATGTAAGATTCCACAGATTATCGGTAATTGAAATCCAATAACCCTCCCAAGATTCCTTGTCTAGCACAATTACAAAAACCGGATATGGAAGACGAAACAGCCAATGACGGACTGTGCTTTTCCTAATGCTAATTAATTGCTTGTCCTTGATGTGTTTCTTGCCTTTTGCCTGAACACCGAAGAACTTTCCGGTGGGAGTATCTTGGCTAAGTAATTCACAATGATAGTCTATACCAATGTCCGGTTCTGGTTTTGCCGGTATTGAGAAATCATTGAGAATTGCCTTTATCTCTGCTTCAGCACTGGTCCCGCGTCGCTGAGAAGAGGGAACTTTAGGCTCAGATGTCATAGACTTGATTATGACAAAGAGGGAATATAGCAGTTGCCACTAAGTGTAGATTAAAGTTCGTGACATCATGTTGTAGTAAAACTCAACTATAAATGTACAATCTCAAAGCTTTTGTCGAGCATTTCAGCAACCAAACGCCTATGGCACTTCTCCGGTTTATCCTCACTGCAGAGGAAGCAGGATACTTTCTTATCAAGTTGAAGTTCATCTAGGGTCTTCTTTGCGTTCCGAGCCTTCATCAGGGCTTTAAAATTAACCTCGTATTCGCCCCAGTTTTCATCTTCACGGTACTTATCAAGAAGCGTTTTGTCTGGTGCAAGACCCTTTACACTGATGTATTCGATTCCAAACTGTTTCAGTATAAATTCTAAGTCTTGGCTCTTTGCAAATCCTGAGAGTTGAGATGAATCGTTTAAGCGAATATCTATAACCCTTTGAACACCGGCTTTTTCTAGACGTGTAATGAAATCTTTCAGTGTTTTCTTGGTAAATCCTATTGTGTAGATTTTATTCATTCAGTCCTCTCCTGATTAGAATCCTGTGAGTTTACTCTGGTCCTTGGTATTCATGACTGTCTTCCGCCGTTTTGACTTTTTTGGTGAGAGATTTAGAATTTGCTTACCTGCGTTTCCTTCTTTGTCGATGACGGTTACGTCGATGCCTTTCTTGATTATTTCGACGACAATAAAGCGGCGATGACATTTTGATATGTCGAACTCTGTGCACATTAAAGCAGCAGTTTTCCCTTTGACCTGACTTAGTAGTAGGTCAATGTTCTCTCTAAATCTGGGAGAGGTGCGGAATTTTTCAAAGCCTTCCGGCGGACGACCTCCAAGTTTGTCTCCAAAGTACAGATAGTCTATTTCAGCCTTCTTTAAAGAAGCCGAAAGACTTTCACGATTAAAATGTGGAACGTATCCGCTGTATGGCTGAGACCTCAAATCAACTAAGCAATTAATGTTCCATTTCTTGAGCCTGTTAATGAAACTTTTCAGGTCTTCATTTCCTGACCCGATTGAAAAGAGTCTATTCATTTTAAGCCTCACTGGAATAGTTTGGAACAGTCAGAACGCTCACGACCATTGGCCAGTACCTCGGCTGAATTGAACTTCCGGGCGGAGGATATTTCCCATCTCTAATTTCATTATTTTCATCAAGAGAATCTCCAGTTAGACCTATTACAAAATATGTTTGCTTACCCTTCAATTCAGCAATATCTTGCGAACTAATAATCCCATCATCTCCTTTATAATCAGCTAATTTGTTTCCAATAAATTTGCAAAATCTAATGTCAGTACAGGTAATATAAAAGACACGCCGTTTGTCGTTTGGTCTGACTACCCAAATTCGCGGATGGGTTTTGCCACTTATGATGTTGCATTGAATTTCAAAAGAATCTACCGGACCTGCCAAGACCAGAGATTGCCCCAAATTGCTTGATAACTCATCATACAGTTCTTCTCTTGAATTGACTGCATCCAGTATTCTACTATTGGCAATTCTTGAGAGTAAACTCTTCTGTTCAGATTCCCCAAGTTTTCGTACAAATCTAATGCTTGCGCCCGGAGTAAGCAGCATGTTTTCCTTATGGTGTTTGATTGGAAAAGGAGCACTAAATTTCATATCGACAACATCAAAGAAGGTTATCATCTTGCCATTATCCATCACTATGTCTCTTTCCTCGAAACCTCCGGGCTTAATTGGGCGGACCCATCGCCCGTTTTCGTCTACACCAGCAAGACATATCTTTCCATGTTTTTCGGATTTCACAAGAAAAGTAACCAAGCCTATCTCCTTAACTTGGTACCCTTCAGATGTATTCTGCGACTCTATTAGTTCCAATTTCTTAAGTCTAGAACGAATCGCTCCACTTTGCCTTTGATGCTTCTCTGCCAGTTGAGAAACAGACAAACCTTCTTCGTGATATTTGGATAATTCTAAGTCTTCTGCCTCAGTCCAGCTTTCATACGCTCTTGGATGTTTTAGCCTGATTTCGTCAAGATTGTATGCCTTGCTCTCTTCAAGGTCGAGAGAGGTTTTTTGTCCTGTCAGGTTTTCTGTTGATATCGTAGTCCCAAGATACTTCTTGTCCCCATCAGTAACCCTAAAAAAGTATGGTTTTCCAGTTCTTTCTGCAACATTAACTATGTATTTTTCTTTGGACCGAAGGTGATACAGTTTGCGTCTGTCATTAAGGCTTTTCACGATATGAGGGTTCAGTCTTTTTCTTCTCACTTGGAATGCGACTGCGATTTCATTTCCAGTTTTCCAAACAACGCTGATGAATCTATTTCTGCCATCATTCAAGAGATTAGGCATCTCATACCACGAATAGGAACTAAATCCAAGGTCAGTTCCCATCTTCAAGAGTTTCATTTCAGCCTGCTGCCGAACACTTTTGCCCGGTTCAACAATTCCAAATCTTTTTGAGATTTCATCCAAGCTAGGTATATTCAGCGTTGTCTCGTGAACAAGCGGCTGGCTGCCAGAAAAGACTTGCGCATCCGCAATCGATTCATCGATTATCTCATTGAAGTATGCTTTTCCAGTCTTATTAGAAACGTTCACTAAAAACTTCTTCGGGCATTCAAGATTTCCGAGTTTTTCTACATCATCTTGAGCCGCCAATACATCCAAGTCACTTTCTTTAGCCCGTATTTCAAAAGCAAACTCCATATCGTTTCCAGATTTCCAAACGACGTCTATCAGTTCACTTTGACTTTGCATGACAGTATTTGGTGGCAAGAACTCGGTTATTGAATGAAAACCAAGGTCTTTTCCGATTTTCCAGAGCTTGTTTTGAGCTAATCTATGGACACTGTTCCCTGCTTCTACGCCCCCGAAAAGTTTAGCCAGGTCTCTGCCATTCCACGTTTGCCACAATTTGAAACCGCAGTTAGGGCAAAATCTATGCTCTATTCGTGTTTCTCTTTTGCAGTTTGAGCAGATGAGCATCTTTAATCCCTCGATTGTTTGTTCTGAAGAAGTTTTAAGAGTTGTGAAGAGTTGATATTGATAGTACTAAGCTAGCTTTTGTGAGGCCTCGTTTTACTAAAGAAAATCTGCTGTTAACTTGTGAATGCAGAAAACAAACCAATTCTCTGGCACTAGTACATTCCTAATTTGGATGAAACTAGACAAATGGATTTGAGCCTGCGACAAAATCATAAATTTTTAGCAGTAGGAAAATGTGAATGAAAGCTGTCAATGAATCCTCAAGCTCCAATCCCATTTCCGCGAATTTGGAGAATGCAATGTATCCGCTATCATAGCTAATTGCTCCAGTTCTTGGGTCTATATCCACAAAACGAACTTCGTTCTTGGAAGGATTATACACAGTTCTAGCATGACTAATAGAATTACGAATATGGTTCTTCTCTTCCCATTTCTCAAGAAAGACAGGCGTTATACCTTTCGTATTATTGAAAAAGTCTAAAATCTTCCGAACGCTCAAGTTCTCTAAATCCCTTAGGGCAGGAACATTTCCCCTATCGACAGTTGCTAGAAAATAGAGAATTCTAGCTAACTCGTCGAATACTCCTTCTATAAGAACTAAATAGGCATAGCAATGAAGATGAAAAATCATCTCTTTGTTTAGTTTTCCGTCGGCAAGCTGTTCTGCAATCGAGCCTATAACTTTGTTCTGGCTATTAAGGCCTCTGAATATGGGATAGATTGTGAGAAGTGCAGGGGCATAATCATTTCTCATCCGACCAATTGCTTCTATGATTGTTTCTCTTATCTCCTCAAAACATCTCTTTCGATAGTCTTTTCCGACTGCTACATATTCTTCAAACTCTTTTTGGTGGAAGGCAATGAGTGCATCCAGTTTTTTTAAGAAGTCAGGGGGAAGTCTGTCTCCCTTAAGTATTTCAGCAAATTCTCTCACTTCTCTAGCCGTTTTCGGATACCCTATATCAATAAACAAACTGGCTAACTTATCTATCTCTTCAATTCTTCTTTTGGAATCAGGATGAAGCATTCTAGCACCTCTTGTTAAACAACTGACCCATTTCATTATGCTTCTGAGGTGGCATTTTAAGTGTTTCATTAGTCCATTACCGACTGACTAGATACGTTTATCTTCTTATGTACCTCCCACAAGCAGCTGTCCATGCGTCAATATCTGAAATAGGGATAGTCTCAAGCGGTTCTATGTGTTTCTCTTGAACTAATTCTTGAAACGTCTCAACGCCACCCATCTCCAATAGGAATTTCGTGTTATCGTAAATGTTTATTTCATTCTTCTCCGAATTTAAGAAGAAAGCGTAATCTGCAACATAGTCGATAAGCAAGACAATCCTGTGTTTTCTGGATTTGAACAATTCTATGAACAATTCTGTTATGTCAAGAAACTCCTTTACGTCTTCTTTCCTTGGCTCCTTATGGTAATGCTCTAGTTGGACTCGTCTAGAGTTAATCAAATTCAATATGTTAGGCGAAACAACACCAATCTTCTGAATAACCTCAACTTTCCTTGGAAAGGGCCATCTTTCATTTTCTGATAACCTAAGAAGTCCGTAAATTTCGAGAATAACATCTAATTGGGCATCTATCGCAGCTTTTACGTTTCTTAACGCGTTAACGAATCCTCTCTTGTCTCCCTCTACAGCATCTCGGCGCGCAAAGTTTAGGTATTCTTCAGGTTTTATTGTTTTGCCGGACATGCGTTCTAGAGAAGCTGTGATGAAAGCTTGCATGATTATTAATGGAATCTAATTCGAGATAAGTTTATGCATAGATTCTTATCACTCCATAATTTTCATAAGATTAGTTTCGAAAAAAAATAAACGCGTGCGCGTGTTCGTGTATATAGAGGTAGGTATAGGTAGATAGAGAGTAGTTGAGTTTGAGCAATAGTGCGATTTGAGTGTATTGCGATTTTTTGTGATTTGGGGTTTTAGTAAATCCCTTTTTTTCGTCTGTGTGTGCTCTCCTGCCCGCTCGCCCACTCCATTGCCTGCTTGCCTGCCTGCCGACCGGGGGAGAGAGTAGGTAGGAGGATACGTATACGTAAGAGTGAGAGTTTGAGTGACTGAGTGATGGAGTGAAAGCCACAGCAGTGACGAGTAAGTGACCGAGAGAGAGAGAGGATTAAATTTTAATGCAAAAAACAGTATAGCAAAACAGCATTTGTCGTTGGGGTCTAACTGGAGAGCGTGAAGCTAAACCCCAACGACTTCTGACGACAGACACGGCTTTTTATGATCGATTCTTTGTTAAGTCACAGACGCTGGCTTCGAAAGTGTTGATGGTGCTTGTGGATTCGCGTATTCGCTTTGAGTTATGGTTGGATTATCCAACCATTTAGTATATAAAACTTTGCCTTTATTTGACGTATACTCGTTTCCGATTACACTTATATTCTATATTAATATCAGATCACTGGCAATCGAGTATACTGCCCTGAGTACGTGATTAACTATTACTCGTGTCTTTCACGTAAAAAGTTGGTTGGCTTAAAATTTTATCTGAACGACAATTCTTTCGGCAACTAAGGTTTTTTGACGTAGGCTCTGCGTCAATAGGTAGTCAAAGCAGAACGTGAACACTAGAATTGGCTAAGAACATTAGTTAACGTGTGTTTTTTCTTGTTTTGTCTCTCACTTGCCGCCTTTTCGTGACGTAGACCA
>CAYGYP010000007.1:0-18165 GCA_964354115.1 uncultured Candidatus Bathyarchaeia archaeon
CATAGGAGGGAAGAACAAAGACATCTGCTATGTTATAATAGAACTTCAGAGAATCATGAAAAACCAAGCCCTCAATGCATACATGATCCTGTAATTTTTTCTCCCTTACTAATCTGCGGATTTCATTTTCAAAAGGTCCAGTTCCTACAATAAGAAAAACAAGGTTTGGATATAGATTGATTAATTGTGGTAGGACGCTTATAATGTGCTGAATCCCTTTACCTCTGTCCATTCTTCCGACAAACAAAACATATTTTTTTGTTTGGTCTTTACCAAGTCTTTTTGCGGCGATTTCTTTCGGTATTTCGTAGAAATTGTTAGAATCTACTGGATTTTTTAAAAAAACTAGTTTATCTCGTTCTATTTTCAAATAGTTTCTTAAGATAAAGAACTCTCTTTGACTTGGAACTATTATCTTATCGGCCATGTTTAACGTTGATTTCTTGATTAGTTGCCTACCATAAAAGTATGCACTGAGAGCTTGGTTTTTAATTGTACGTCTTCCATTGAGAATCAACCATCGAGCGGAATTGCCACCATGGCGAGCTATCAAGGGATATTTATTTTTCCTACAATATAAGGCCAGTATATCGTACATATCTAGCGGATAGTAGGGGTTTAAGGCATAGTGAAAAACAAAAGTTAAATCTGGAGAATCATTCGACAGTTGTTTCAAAAGAGTATAAGAGAATTCCCAGCCGGATTTCTCCTGGCTCCAAAATGGTATTTTTTTGTTCATTATGGAGATAACTGGCATTTTTTTCATTAGATATCCATATTTATGAATAAACTCCATAGTGTTTTTTGCACAGTCCGAAAAATAATAAAATGTCGGCTTTATACCAACTAGTTGTGTTGCCCTGCAAAATCTGTGTTCATAATCGTTACTTTTGCACAGAATTTTATAATCCAGATCCTCAGGTGAATCATATTCACTCATTTGTTTGGGATAAAAAGACTCATATGAATGCGGCATTACATATGCTATTTTCATTTTACAGCACGCCTTTCCTTTTAGGCAAAAACCCGCGCGCTTTTGAATTCCTACGATGAATCAATGGGCAGGAGTAACATACCATATCTCACTATTGCCACTTGAATATACAAGATTGTTTTGATCGAGAAGGAACGAGATTTCCGATGTGTTGAATGATCCAGTATTAGTAGCGCGCATGACACCATCTACTATATTTAAACTTCCTAAGTAGACGAAGCTACCTTGCGGTGGAATTGTTGTATTAGTTATGTGAAGTAATAGTATGTTTGGAATTAAGCCGTAGCTAACAAGTACGTGGTGTTCAGATAAGTAATCACCGAATACCTCCGCTGTTTCAACTTTATGGTTTAATAACCAAGATGCGCTGAATACGTCTTGCTCTGGAATGTAAATACCATAAAGAGTAATTTTGACTTGGCTTTCGTTCGACGTGATCATTCTGTCAAAATCAGTATTATAAGAATGAATGGCACTGTTGGTCACGTTATTTACAAATCCCACTTGCGAAAGAAAATATGCGGCTAGAATGATCGCAATTAGCAAGAGCACTATGTCTATATTCTTGCTTTTTGAGGCACTCTGACGTTTTAGAGTTCGCTTAATTTTCGTCCATGCTTTTCCTATTATTTCCAGAAGGGCCTTGCCTCCAAAAACAAAACAAGACGCCAAAAATAACAGAGTTATGGCGTAAAATCTGGTGAAATTAAGAGTCGAGGCAATGATTGGAACGATAAGCGAAACGGCCAGGAGGATTCCCGCTATAATTATCATTACCCTATACAGTGGGGAAATTCCTGTTCCTTTTGATCTTAATATTATTACGAGAACGCCTATTATCAAGAAAAGATTTGCGATACCTGACAGTAATAGATTAATCCAGCTGGCCACGGTAAAAACCTGGGGAATACCGAACATCATAGATGCTCCCCCGCCTATAGGCGACCCACCTGTTGTAGTTAACTCCACGAAAGCCAGTTTGATGGTGCTAACCATTGATGTTAGTGGCGCGCTGGTAAGAGTGTACCATGAGAAAGTCATAATAAAAAGAAGCAATACAGTTACAGTATTAAGTGTGTCATCAATTTTAGGCTTCACTCTTGAGATGATGAAAACAATAGCCACTATAGCCAGATAAATATAAGCAAGGCTGTAATGTGACACTACTAAAGCCGCCCCAAAAATAATCAAGAGCAACCTTCGTTTTGTCACTGGTATGGTCTTGCTTATCAAAAGGAAAACAGAGAGAAGGAGAAAAAGTTCGCCGACAATTTCCCTGTTGAGACTTAAGGGCTCAGATCCGTAAAAAGCTGAGTAAGTAAAAACAAAGAAGAGCGTTGAGAGGAAACCAATCAATTTTCCGAACTGTTTTTCGCATATTCGATACAGAGTTAACGGTACGAGACAAAAGATGAAAGGGTACAAGAATTTGAATACTATTTCGCCTTGAGCGTTCATTAAGGAAGAATAGATCGCCGGTAGCAGGGTGATAGATAGCATAGAGTTATAGGTGAGCGTTCCGATCGAGTTGACATTCGCATTAAGCAAACCCCAGTGCCCATTTATCTGGGTCAACCTGAAAACGTAATATTCAAAGTTAGCGTCGGAGCCCACAATATATTTTGAAGTTAACAGAACCTGACAAACAAGAGCTATGGAAATCGAAAAAATCAAAAATGGGAATAGGTTTTCTGGAACCAGTCTTCTGGACACAACGCTCATTACACACAAAGCAGCGATTATTGCGTCTGAAAGGAGAATAACGGAGACATTGAGATACAAAACACCTAGTGCGCTGAGAAGAGGAAGAAGAAATAGGAGTATGGATAAAGGGAAAACATCTTTTAGTTTGTCTTCAAAATTTGTTTTCTGTTTCAAAGTTTCTGACAAATCGCGTCTGTATTCGATGAAAAAAGCAGTCAATGTAAAAGCAGATATTGCTACCGTTAGCGGGACAGTCGACAAAGGTTGAGAAAGGCCAAAAAAGAGATACAACTCATTAACTAACAAACCCATAAACATTACAAACGCAATACTCAGAGCTACCGAGAAGAGAATAGTATCCAGAAAACTGATTTCCTTCAGTTTGAACAGTCTGAGAATGGCAAATCCTGGTATAAATGATAGGAAGATAAAGACAATGATTTCTCTAAGAATTGGGATGTCTAACAAAATTGCAATATTCGCAAATAAAGTCATAAGTGGTATAACCATCAAGACTTTTCTCATGTTCAGCGTCAACTCAATGTCAATTTGTTTTGAACTATCAGAGCCGATTCTTTGCACACGCTAGCAGCAGAAAACCTTGGAAGACTAGACAAACCAGGCTTACCAATCTAATTCAACACATAATATCGGAAAAAGGCGGCGCAAGTTATTCATTTACAGGTTCCTAAGAAATTTCTTCCAATGTCTTCCTTACACAAAAAATCAGTTTCTCATAGTTACTCATGAAACTGTTACTGTTTCTCGGTAAGATCTCTTCTATGGCTTTTGTATACTTTGTTTTTCTTTCTATTTTGCTTCTTTTAGCTGCCTATTGGTCCTATGGTTTGTTCACAGATCTATTTAGATGTTGGATAAATGCTTTGATAGGCTCTTAGCACCTTGGTCATAATCTGGGACCACCTATATTTCCTCATCGATAGTTTTTTTGCGTTGCTGCCAATCTCTTCAGCGAAGGATGGTTTGTCAAGCAACTGTAATATCGCTCTCACAAATTCTTGCGAGCTGTCCCTTATCAAGATGCTTTGTCCATCACGAAAGTTCAGTCCTTCTGCACCTTTTGATGTTGAAACAACAGGTTTACCCATAGATGCACTCTCTAAAATCTTGATGCGGGTCCCAGACCCGTGGAAAATTGGGACAACAACAACTTTGGCTCCTGCTAAGAAAGGTCTTACATCATCAACGTTTCCAAAAATCTTGATCCGCTCACTGGCGCATGAAGTTAACCAAGGCGGCGGTTTTCGTCCAACAAAAGCAAACAAAGCTTCCTCATTCTGAGAAAATACTTGCGGAATTATATCGGTTAACAAGAATTTTGCAGCGAAGATATTTGGAGGGTGGTCAAATGAACCCAAGAACAGAATTGCTGGTTTGTCATATTTGTAAGGTTCTATTGCCCCGAAAAACTTTTCGTCAACACCATTTGGGACTACCACAATTTTCCGTTCTGATATCTTATAGATGCGTCGAAGCTTCGCGCCATCAAGCTTTGAACAAACAAAGATAATTGAAGAAAACTTTGTGCCGAGAAATTCTAAGAAAAAGGTTAGGAAATAAGTGTGGAGTTTCAGCTTTCTACCAAGCGCCTTATTTATGTCTGCAGAAAGCTCAATTTCAACACCATGCTCGTCTAATACTATGTGCTTGCCCATTAACCTCAAAAAAGGCAAGATGAAACAAGTATTAACAAATTCTACTTGAATCACATCGGATTTTATTGCCTTTGGAACAAGATAGGAAAAGAGAAGTTTCATGAGTGAAGTTTTCATTACGATTAAATTTTCTCCGAGCTTTTCGATACCAGAGTCACGTTTAGGTATGTAAGAGTAGGTAATCACTGTTACATTGTTTCCCGAGTCTGCAAGCCTTTTTGCGATATTATAAATCCTGAGGGCGCCTCCATGGTTCAACCCCGTTATGTTCAACGGTGATAACATCAATATGTTCATCTGCATGTCTCACATCTGCTTGTGGCAACATTGTTTTTGGCGATAATCCCCGATAAACAGGGAATGGATGTAAAGTGGGAGAAGTTGGTTATGCATAAACTGGCGCCCATGCAAAACTAGGAACAATCCTTTCGCTTAGTTCGGTAAGCGTATGATATAGGCCTCGGATGTTTTTCAGCAATAATTACTTCGTGATCTGACTCGTCAATATCTTGAGCGCGCTGTTTATTTAAAACTCTAATAGATTTTTTAATAAACGAATTTTGAATACATTAAGAGATGGAAAGCCTGGAAGCTTCACCAAGCTATTACTGAATGAAGCGGATTTTAGCCATAGCGCGCTGGTTTGTCCCTAAGCGCGCGCTTAGATATCGTTGAAGGTTTTATAAGCAAGATTGAGAGGTAAGCTATAATTTTTCCTGCAAAATAGTTTATTATTGAAATCTGCAAGCCGCTTGTTTTGGGATGTCGGTTTTTCGGAAATTGAGTTACTTCTGGTTCTTCTTGGAGAACTAGTGTTCTTTTCGAAAACTCCTTAACCTTTGTAATTGTGTGTTTGATGTCATATAATGTTAGGCATTTGAGGAGTTGTAACCCACGTAAGTGTCGTACAGCGAAGATTATTCGACTTTTTTGTGCCAAATAACTTTGTCTCAATGTGCTTTTGCCAAAAGAGACAACTCCGTAGTGATAAATGATGGCTCTTGGGGCAACAACGATTTTATAGTCTGCACGTCGTGCTCTGAAACAAAGGTCGGTATCCTCGTAGTATGTGAATATGGGGTCCAGTAGCCCTATTTTTTCTAGGGCGGAACGTTTAATTGCTAGGGCTGTTCCGGCATTGCAATCAACGTCTGAGATTTTATCAAATTGCCCATTGTCGGTCTTTGTAGCGCCTATAGGAAAAGTATACCCTGAAGGGAGAACATCAAATCCCACACTTTGAATCACATTTGTATGAGGATAGTACACCTTACAGCCAATAACACCCACTTTTGGGTTTTTTGCAACCTTGACGATTTCTCTTATCCAGTCCTTATTGACATAGGTGTCTTGATTCAAAAGTACAATAATTTCGCCTTTAGATATTTCAGCAGCAACATTGTTACCACGGCTAAAACCTAGGTTAGTCTTGTTTTCAAGCAAGACGACGTTTGGAAAATTTTGCATTACCATTTGTGCGCTTCTATCGTTACTGTTGTTATCTGAAACTATTATTTCAAGAAAAGGATAGTCTGTTTTCAGGACGCTGTCTAAACAGTTTCGAAGATACTCTCGTGCATTGTAGCTTAATATTATTACAGACACAAGAGGAAGATAATCAGATTCTGCCATTAACTTAGCACTCATTATTATAATTGTTAGCGCGGCGCGCCGGTCATTGTTTCTTTTTGTTCCTTTGTATACAAAAGTAATAGATTTTGAGAGCTATTCAGATAGGAAAATTCCAAATTGATTTGAGAGGCAAGTTAGAGAATTCATTAAATTAACTCAATGAACAAACCATATTGAAAATCTAACGGCTTAATTGCTGCTTGCCAACGCTATTTCGTATATTTTCTCAAGTTGAGGCATAACTACGTTCCAATCGAATTTATTGAATATATACTTCCTGCTCTCTTGACGTTGAATTAATGTAAAACTCGAAGACTGGTCTAGCAATTTGATCATAGCCTTTGTTAGTTCGTATATGTTATTATATTCTATGGCGAAGCCAAGCCTCTATGGTGCGGAAGCCTTCGACGCCTACGCGTTTCTTCATTTGGGAGAAGTGAGCTTCGGTTGGGACTCTGCTGTTGTATCCGCAGGCAGATCGCATGTCTTTGTTTCTTCTCAGTCGCTTCACTAAATCTTTGACGTAGGGTATCTGCTCTAGCTGACGTAACATGAGGGCTCGCAGGTCGCATTCAGGATTGTACTCTACTGGTCGTCCTGCTCCTTCAAGGTGAAGGTCTTTCCAGAGGATGAAGTGAAGAGGTCTTAAATCCAAGCTTTCGAATAGAACCATTGGAGAACCTGATCTCTTCATTTACACCAATATGACGAGGTCAGGCTCTCCTAATATAAATCATAATTATTTAATTATTTAATCCGCCTGCGCGCTTGCTAAGGGTCTTTGGTTGCAACCGCATGTAAACCATACGGTTTTTCAAGTCAACAAGATAGGAGTTGTTTGTACTCTTTCATATAGGCGTTAACAACCTTTTCCCAATCGTACTTTTCGACAGCAAGTTTCCGAGAATTTGACGACATATACTTTAACTCCCCTTTCAGTATTAGCAACTTTATAGCTTTCATGAGAGCATCTGGATTATTAGGTTTCACTTTGTACCCGTTGAAACCGTCTTCAACCAGATCCCTCGGGCCTGGGATATCTGTTACAATAACCGGACATCCAGAGGCCATAGCCTCGATAAGTACGATGCCGAAGCTTTCCACTCTTACAGAAGGAAGTACTAAGAAGTCGGCTGCCCAGTAACACTCAATTAGCTTATCTTTGTCAACTTTCCCAAGAAACATCACCCTCTTCCTATCAATGAGCCTACGGGCTATCGCTTCGTACCTGGGACGAAGCTCTCCATCACCAACAAAGATAAATTGTAGTTCAACATTGCGTAACTTTGACAAAGCTTCTAAAAGTATTTCAACTCCTTTATATGCATGCCACTTATCCATACTGCCTACAAATATCCCTACATGATCAGCGTCAAGCCCTAGTTTTTGCTTGTAGTAGACCTTGGGCTTTGGAGGAAGACGGAATTGTGATGTATCGATACCATTTGAAATAATGCCTTGCTTCTCCTTGGGAACAAGCTTAAGAAACTCGGATGCCTGCTGAAAAGATCTGCTGGGAGAAATTATTCGGTCCACGCGCGCGCTAAACGTGGGAAAAATAAATCTTCTGTAAAACCAAGCAGACATCTGGTAGGTGGGCCTATCGGTGAGTGCAAGGTCAGCATGATACGTGGCCAAATACCTATAGCCCTTCATTAGGGCATGTTCTTGGGTTAGAGGTGCCGGAGCATGAATATGCACGATGTCCGGTTGTATGTATTTAATCAGATCCCTCACTTGGGGAGAAAAACTTGCTTTGTACCACTTCAACAATGGTTTGACTCTGTGAATCAGGATGTCTTTATCGTCTTCGGTTGGCGAATCAGCCTGAGTGAATGTGATTACATGCACATCATGCCCCAAGCGTGCAGTTCGAACACTAAGCTCTCTGCAAAAGGTTTCAATTCCACCAATACTTGGACGATAAAATGGCGATATGTGAACTAACCGCGTCGGCTATTCCTCCAGAGTTCAAAAGCGATGGGGCGTTCATTATATAACCTTGAGCGCTTCATCGTCAGCCTAACCTTCCAGAAGCTACAGCACAACTGCAGGTTCGAGAAAGGCGGATGGTTAGACGCAGCCTCAAAGTTTGCGGGAAAAACCAACTCCCTTCAAAAGCTGGCCGAAATCCCTGAGCTTTCCATCCCTCACGCCAGACAAGATGCGCCTATCAAACAAGTCCATTTCAAGCCTAAATAGACAAAGGAAGAATAAAAACCATTTTAAACCGATTATTTAATCCGTCCGCGCGCGTAAAGAATGGGCAGTTTTATGAGAATTAGAACACTAACACCGAGAATTAGCAATGTAGTTGCAATTTCTCATATTCTAAGTGTAGACTTTATTCCTCTCTTGAAATGGCCCCAACCCCTTTCAAGTACGTATTTTTTGTCAGATACGTTTCCTGACTTCAGCAAGCACCACGCTTGAAGGATAGCACCATCAAATTTTATTCTAGTTCTATCCTTCTCGCTAATTCCAGGAAGATCCATTGTGAAATTGTAAACATGGTTCCAAGACTCCCACTCCCTTGATTTATCAGGCATTAATCCGTATTTGATTGCAGTATTCCATAACTTACTACCGGGATAAGGGGTAGTCTGCGACCAACTCATGTAATCGATTAACCCATTGTTAAACAATCTACGGGCAAACTTCAATGTATTCCGGGTCATGGCCGCATCCTCGTATTTGAGATTCCCATGAGAGTCCCAAACATTGAACAGCATAAACAACCCAAATATCTTAATTCCGTATTTTTTAAGAATCTCACATCCTCTGACGACCTGGTCCAACGTGATCATCTTGCCAATCCCATTTAGCGTATCCTGATTGCCACTCTCGATTCCTAAGTGCACATACCAACAACCAGAATTCGCCAAAGCTCTGGCAAATGTATCATTGATTTTGTCCGCCCTCAAACATACCTTCCAGGGGATATCTAATCCTCGTCTCTGTTTTTCCTTGCAAACAGCAATAGCCCATTCTAACGAGTGATTGAATTCATCACATTGGTCGAAATATTCTTTAATTCTGTATTTATCCACCAGTTCTTGCACTTCATCTACGACATTACTTGGAGATCTTAACCTTAGCCAGGGCTTCTGTAGTTTCCACACTGGATTTGAACAAAAATCGCAACGGAAGGGACACCCTCGCGACGATAAAATGCTCGTCTCTGGCTTTTTCTTTGAAATAGGCCAGCCCTCATAGCTACCAAGATTTATCAGATCTCTTGCAGGGAACGGAATTTTATCAAGGTTATCGATAAGCGGCATCAATCCCGTCCGATAAATTCTTCCATCATACTCAAAATGCAATCCTTTAACATCACTGAAATCTTTATTGGTTTTGAAATCTGCTCTAGTAAATCGCTTTATTATTTCCGATAGAATTAGTTCCCCTTCACCTACTATGATTAAGTCTGCCTTTGACCCTCGTACAGCTTCATCTGCTATAGCGGTCGGATGAACACCTCCTAGCAAAATTAATGCGTTTGGATTAGCATTCTTCATATTGTTTATCAGGTCATAAGCCCCAGAGGCCGTAGGAGTAGTGCAAGAAACTCCTATTATTTCCGGATCAAAATTACTTACTTCTTTCAACGTTTTTTCTTTTCCAATCAACAATCCGTCAGTCACTTTTACATCCAGATCACGAAAACTCTGTCTGACGTATGAAGCCAAATACAATAATCCAAGTGGAGGATACATCTTTTTTCCCAACGCACCCTCATCCTTTATCCTCAATGATGGTGCGTTCACTAACTGCAGTTTCATTTGTCAACACCTTCCCTGATTTTCGCACGCGCGCTGTTGCTAAATCGATTTCTTCGTGTCAATTTCAGGTTATCTTGCGAGTATGTTGATTCATCTGGCTTTTTCCGGTCTATTTAGCCTTAAAGCGCGCGCGCTCTGCCCAAGGGTAATCTGTGTGCACAACAATGACAATGTTTTTCTTCATTATCTGCCAGCCAAATAGTCGTTCTCTCAAGTCGTTAAAGTGCTCTTTTGGGATTACTTAATCCAAATCGTTTCTAACAACTGCCCTCAATCTATGATTCAAATAGCCTGTAGCAAAAGCTAGTATCTTCACTGTATTGTATGGAATCGAATACGCAAACCAAAAAGCTCTCGATTTGATCTCTCGTTCATTAATAATATATCTAAAACTCAATGCAAATATCCTCACAACATACCGTGCCGAAGATATGAAGTTGAAACCGCTCTTGATAAATCTTCCAGCAGGATTACCCACAGCTTGATACCTTTTGAACAAATCACGCAGGTTATAGCTGTGCCCGTGGACTACAACGGAATTTGGGACATAAGCAACTTCGAAACCAGCTTCAATCAGTCTCAGTGCTATTTCTTGATCCTCGCAACAATCCATAGTCGAGTTAAACTCAACTAGATCCTTTCGATAAGCAGAACTGACATCTGAAAGAAGGACAAAGCTTCCCGGATTGTTTTCTTCTTTTCTCTTAATGACAAATCTTCTTTTGTCATTCGGATAAGTGAACTCGATGAAAGCTTTTTCGAGAGGGCTTGTCTCAATTTGAGGTTTTTGTCGACTGTAAGTTGCCGCTATCCGTTCATGACTAAATGGGCTTAGAAGCTCTTCGAGCCATTTATCATCTGCTGGGTAAGCATCTTGAACGAGAAAAACAATGAATTTCCCTCTGCTTAACGAAACTGCTAGATTTCTTGTTTGAGCGTGATGAAATTTCGCCTCGGGCATTTGGATAATTCTCAATGGATATGTTGACGCAATTTCAAGGGTCTTATCATTCGAACCTGAGTCAATTACCAAGATTTCAAAATCTTTGAAAGACTGCAGGAGCAACCAGTTCAGGCACTGCCCTATGCTCTTCTCTCCGTTTTTAGTCAAGATCAAAACTGAAACAGATGGTTCGTGTGCTGATGCATCTTGTCTTGCCTGTGGGTTTGTTCGCATTGAAAACAAGCCTCATCCTTTGACACCTTTAACATGTTTCGGCATACCATTGGAAGATAGCCTTGCCAATCCAATAACCTTTAAGAAGCTCCAACCGTCTCTCCATTCATTTAACTTTGACCTACCTTCTCGTTCTGCATATGAAATCCTAATTTCGTGATAAGAAAATCCATAAAGTATTGACTTGAGGGTCATTATTGGAGTGAATGTAAGATCGTCCGGTAGTTCCTCGATTATTGGTAGCAACTGCCTATCGAAAATTCTTAAGCCGCTCCATACGTCTGTTGTGTTTGTCAAGGTTAGAATAGCCACTGTTACAGCAAACAATAAATTGCCTACCTTGCGAACAAGACGCATTCCATTTCTTGACAGCGTGAATCTTGATCCCACAACAAGCGAATAGTGCTCTGCTTGCTTGAGCATTAAAGGAAGCACTTCTGGAGGATAGGTGCTGTCTGCGTCCAGAAAAGCCAGGAATTGACCTCTTGCCTGAAATAGACCTGCTTTCAGTGCCGCACCGTAACCCGAATTTTGCTTCTTGCTTATCACTCTTGCGCCATACGCTTTAGCTATCATTGCCGTCCTATCAGTAGAGCCATCATCTACAACTATTATTTCATAACTCAGAAAGGAACGATCCAATGACCTCTTGATTCGCTGCAAAACCTTGCCTATGCTTTCCTCTTCATTCAAAGCTGGAATTACAACGCTGAGGATAGGATTGCCTAAAACATTCCCTGTCATAACAAAAACACCAGAGATTATTTGATATTTTTGAAGAAATTCTTTCTTATTTATCCCGAAGTCGCATGTCTTTCCGAACCGAACCGAATCAAGTTATGTTGTTTGAGATAACCCGTCGCCTTAGCAGATAGATTTTCACTATTCTGTTTGATTGCCCAATCCAGCGTTTCCCGCAGGCCTTCCTCCAAACCATATTGAGATTTAAAGCCTGCGTGCTCTATTCTTCGAGTGTCTGCATAGCAATGTCTAATGTCCCCTACCCTGTACTGCTCTGTCACTTTAGGTTCAACATTTGTACGGAACAAAGACGATATAAGCGTGGCTATTTCGAGAATCGTTATTGGTTTGCCCGATCCAACATTAAGTGCTTGGTAATCACATGAATGTGTCTCCAGTGGCATGACGATGGCTCTAACAAGATCTTTTACGAATATAAAATCCCGTTGTTGCTTACCATCTTCGAAAATTATCGGCGAATTACCCTTCAGTATTCTCGAGGAAAAAATAGCAATACAACCTGTATACGGATTAGAAAGCGCTTGTCCTGGACCATAAACGTTGAAGAATCGGAAAGCCACAGTCGGGATACCGTAAGTCTTCCCAACCAACAAACTCATTTCTTCTTGCTGCCTCTTGGACATTCCATAGATTGATGAGGGTTTCAACGGTTTGTTTTCACTAGTGGGTTCGGGTGAGAGAATCGATTGGCAGTTGGGACAGCAAGGATCCCATTGGCCTTTCTTCAAATCATCTTCAAGTCGAAGATCCGGGTAAACCTTCCCACAGTTGGGACAGCAGTAACTCCCTTCTCCATAAACACTCATTGAGGAAGCTAGTACAAGTTTTTTCACATTATGTTTTTCATTCACCAGCAAATCTAGGAGACAAGCAGTGCCCCTTGTGTTATTGTCTACGTACCTTTCGACTTCGTACATTGATTGCCCAACCCCTACTTTTGCAGCGAGATGAATTACTGCGTCGCTTTCGCGAACCAAGTCTCCTAGCAAACCCCTATCCCTCACATCGCCTTTGACTAATCGGAAATTCGCGTTTTCTTGAAGTACGAGGTTGTCGTTCTTTCCGTGAACTTGTGGATCAAAGACATCAAGAACAGTTATATCATATTTCTTGTTCAGCAAATGCCTAATAACGTGTCTCCCGATGAAACCGGCTCCGCCAGTCACTAAGACTCTTTTCGTCATTTCTTTCTTTTCTCCTGTCTAAAGTGCTTTCAATGAACGCAAAATTAACTACTCAATAGCAGGCCGTTTAGATATGTCATGCCAACGGCTTAGCCCAGTCGCCTCAGAAGTGATTAGCTCGCTAAAGGGGTGGTGCCTTTTTCCTGAAATATTCATCAGCCCTTCGTCAGTGTTCAAGGTTTCCCACGTCATACCAGTGATTCCGGGTTGCGAAGGAGCGGACCTTTTCACGAGCTTGCAACATTTTAGGTATAACATGACCTGCTATTTAGGAAGATTTGAACCAACTAATCGTTCTATCTAAGCCTACATCGAGACCCACTTGCGGATACCATTTTAGCAACGATTCAGCCTTTCTACTGTCCGGTTTCCTCCTTTTTGGGTCATCTTCAGGCAGCTGGTAGAAGACTATTTTTGAAGAAGAACCCACGGCTTTTTCGATTTTTTCTGCAAGATTGAGAATAGACGTCTCCTCGGAAGTCCCAATGTTAAATACTTCCCCAACAGCTTCGTCTGAGCGGAACACGGAAAGGATCCCTTTGATAGTGTCTGTCACGTACGTAAAAGATCTGGTTTGGGACCCATCACCGTAAACTGTTATGTCTTGCTTTCTCAAGGCTTGAAGAATAAAACGTGGCACGACTCTTGCATATGCACCATCAGGTCTTATCCTAGGACCATACGTGTTGAAGATTCTTACAATTCGAACATCTACCTGATGTTCTCTGAAGTATGCCATGCACAGTGCTTCACCGAAGCGCTTTCCTTCATCATAGCATGATCTGATGCCGATAGGATTTATGTATCCCCAATAATTCTCAGTTGTGGGGATTTCTCCCGGATTGCCGTAGATCTCAGAAGTTGAGGCAAAGATTATTCTTGAACATTCTCTCTTAGCATGTTCCAGAATTCTGAAACTTCCCACAGAATTGGTAACCAAAGTCTCTATGGGATGAAGCTGGTAATCTTCAGGTGACACTCTGCTGGCAAAATGAAAAATGTAATCAAATTTTTCCTTGCTTTCGAAACCTGCGACATCCGACTCGATTAACTCAAAATTACTATTTTCAACCAAGTGATCGATATTCGCCTTAGATCCTGTGGCAAAATTGTCCAAACATGTTACAAGAGATCCAAGTTCCAGGAGGGCGTCACAGAGATAACTACCTAAGAAGCCTGCTCCACCAGTTACGAGTACTCGCCTTCCTTCGAAGAAGGCACTATCAGAGGCTTTTACGATTTCTCTGATATCTTCGGAAATTATGGTATCAATCAAGACTTTTCGACCTCTGGGTAGCCTATTGCGACATAAACAAAACGATTAGAAAGCTTTTTAGGGTCTAGCAAACGTCGACCGTCGAATATGAACACGCCCTGTAGGTTTTCGTATAATTCAGGGTCAGAAAACATCGGCCATTCTGTAACGATGACACAGGCTTCCGCTTGACGCAAAGCGTCAACAGCGGAATTAGCATAATGGATTTTGTCTCCAAAAAAGCTTCTTGCCCTAATCATTGCGTGAGGGTCGAATGCACAAATGTGTGCGCCTTCAGTAAGCAGTTGCTCAATTATCGGAATTGATCTTGCTTCCCTCATGTCGTCGGTCCCTGGTTTGAAGGAAAGGCCTAATACTGCAATGTTCTTGTCTTTGAGTTGCCCCATGTTTTTTTTGATTAGACTCACAAGAACAGCAGGTTGGTCTTCATTGATTTCCAAGGTCACTTCCAGCATCTTTGGCAAGACTCCAACCTCTCGGGCCTTGGTAGCTAGTGCTTTAACATCTTTTGAGAAGCAAGAGCCTCCGAAACCGATTCCAGCATTAAGGAATCTTCCTTCGCCAATTCTAGAGTCCATCGCCATGCCTCGCTTGACATCCGAGTAATTGATGTTCAGTCTTTGGCAAATATTGGCGATTTCGTTTGCGAAAGAGATGTCTTTCGCGAGGTACGCGTTTCTCGCATACTTGATCATCTCAGCAGTGCATATTTCGGTCCTCAGAATTTCAGAATCGAAGTCTTTGTACAACTCAATAAGCGCGTCCCCCGATTTCGGATCCAATTCACCGATAACTATTCCCTGTGCCTTTGGACAAAGAAAGTCTTTGACGGCTGAGCCTTCTCGTAGAAACTCAGGATTCATGCACACGCCAAAGTCAACCCCCGCCTTTTTTCTCGAGTATTTCTCAAGAAGAGGAATTACAATTGATTGTGTCGTTCCGGGAACAACAGTGCTCTTAATAGTAACGGTACAATACTCATCCTTTTTCAAAAGCGATTTACCCACAACTTCAGCGACATTTGTGATTTGTCTCAAGTCTATGCTTCCATCTTCCCTGCTCGGAGTACCCGCACATACGAAAATTACTGAAGAGTTGGAAATTGAACTCGTTTCATCGCAAGACGCAGAAAGCCTATCTTTTCCCCCAACCACTTTCAAAATTTCCTCAAGACCAGGCTCATAAATTACGGGAAAGCCCTGATTAATTCGATTAACCTTCCCAATGTCTTTATCCACACAGTACACCTTGTGCCCTTTGTAAGCCAGGCACGCAGCTGTGGTGAAGCCGACATAACCAGCTCCACCTATCACTGCTATGTTCATTTTAATCACTACTCAAATTCCTGCTTCAGAAACATTGACGTACAATATTAGCTAAAACAATGATATAGCGCGCATTTTCAGTATCTAGCGCCCGCTAATCTCTAGTGAACGCGTTTCGGATGAGCCAAATCAGAACTCTTAAACCATCCTTATACCGTATCTTTGCTTGTCCAAATTTTCTGCGAGAATAAAATATCGGGACCTCAACAATGTTCCAACCAGCTTTGAATGTTTTAACCGTCATCTCAACTTCCACAACAAAACCATTCTCTGTCAGTTCAAAAGAGTTCAGTACTTCAGTAGAGAAAGCTTTATGACCAGTCATAACATCAGTTAGATTCTTTCGTAGCAAAAGACTCGTGACCAAGGAGAGCATCATATTGCCAACAAAATGTGACAAGCTCATACCGTCACGATTGCCAGTAAACCTCGAACCGTATGCAACGCTCGCGTGCCCTGAAGATGTTGGCTTAACCAAAGCAGGAATATTGCTGACAGGATATTCAAGGTCTGCATCTTGTACGACTACTATTTTGCCACTCACCGCTCTTAAACCTCGAGCTAATGTTGCTCCTTTTCCCATGTTAATGCCATTTCTAATATAACGTACTTTGGGAAATCTCTCGACTTCTTTCTGAGTGTTATCAGTTGAGCCATCATCAACGACTATAATTTCCATAGACGGCATTCTCAACATCATTTTCATTAAGTCATTCAGAAGCTGGCCAACTGTCTTCTCTTCATTGTAGACAGGAACCAGAACGCTAATGAGGGGGGGATAACTGGTCAAACTTCATCGCCTAAAGACTGCCCAGATGTTTTAACATTAAACTTCATAAGTAGCATTTGGGAGAACGTTTTTGTTGTTTCTGAAGTATTCGTCGGCTTTTCTCCAATGTTCAATATTTCCAACGTCATACCACGGCTTCTTCAGCAGAAATGCATAGACAGTTTCACCTGCCGCGAGCATTTTTGGAAGAACATGAGACGCTATGTCACTTCCGCATTCAAAGTAGTCTAAGGCTTTTGGCTCAAACACTGCTATGCCTACCCATGATAGTTTACCGAACTTCGGTTTTTCCACGAATTTAATAACCTTCTCACTTTCGTCGGTTTCCACCAAGCCCACAGGGAGATCCAACTCGGTCGTCACAGCAATTGTTGCAACAGCTTTCTTTTCAGCGTGAAACTTTAGAAGTTGGCGATAATCAGCCTCCGTCAAATCATCGCCATATCTCAAAATAAAATAACCGTCAACAAAACTCCGAGCATTCAATAGTTCCCCAACTGTGCCGAGAGCTTTCTCACTTATACTGAATTTTAAGTTTACATCCCTAAATTCATACTTGAAACTTGAAACGTCCTTCTTATTGATACATAAAACAATATCGTTGAATTCTTGCGCAAGCGCATCCTCGACTATCCATCTAACACAAGGCTTGCCAGCAACAGGAATGAGACATTTAGGGATGACACTTGAAAAGGGGAACAATCTTTCCCCGTCGCCACCAGCCAATATGAATATTCTTGCTTTGTTGGTTTCAGTCATGTTCAACTCTCAAACCCCACCAAAAGAAAACAGCACAACCACATCAGAGTTTACGTATCCATCCAAGGTATCCATACACTTCTAAACCAAACACAAACCGTATTCCTTCGGATTCTGAACGCCTTTCTCCTCGTCCTCAATAAAACCAGCACAACCCCCGAACAAAAACGCCTATGGAAAAACCGGAAATTTTTCTATATCAATGTTCTAAACGCTAAACCTCAAATTTAAACCAGCCTAAACACCCGTCATGTTCAACCATAAACCAACAAAACGGTTATGAAATTCAAAGGCTTGAAATTCAACATTGTATATCCAAAGCTCCATGAAGAGCTGATAATAGTAACCATTATTTTCAACATCCCACGAAACCGACTTATCAACATTAAAAGTCACACCATTTATCATCAAACTTCCAACAAAAGACCTGTTCTCAGAAAAGGAAACATTGGAAAATGAAAACCTTAACGGAGCCTCCCAACTCTTGCCATCCTCCAACACAACACGGTACTCATACAATGGCTGAAGAGAACTAGGAACCCCAAGCGTAGCATTAGGCAAAGGCTCATTCAGATTCCTAAACTTCACGTACAACACGTAATAGGCTAAGGAACCCACGTGATTGCCGACGCCAACATAAACCGAATAATTCTGCCCCTTCACCACGTTGAACGGATAACCCTCAGCCATATGCCCCTGACCCAAAACATAAAGCTCAGAAAACTTCTCTCCACTCGGCAAACGCACAAGCATACCAAGAACAGGCGAAGCAACAAGCAAAACGCCGATCAGACCAACAGCGATGACAATAAGCTTGTACTCCTCAAGCTTCACTGGCTACTCACCTCAGGCTTCGCCTCCAGCATATCCCTAATGTGTCTCCGCCTCAACCAGCTCCAAACCAAAAATAAGGCTAAACCAAACACAATAGCACCCTCTGCTGGAAAAACGATACTTGACCACAGAGCGTTTGCGCCATCTTTCAAGGCCTTGTTCCTTGCAGTTGCAGCCGCCGCCTTAACCTCCGCAGCAATCGAAAACGCGCTATCAGCCTTCACACCAGCGCCTGAATCGCCCTTTCTAACAGCTATTTCAGCCTGAGCC